>NZ_JAZTXC010000167.1:0-10809 GCF_045636185.1 Methanobrevibacter sp.
AATAGCTAAAATTAACGGCAAATACATCTCTTCATCATCAAATAAATTATTCATCCGAATAACCTCAATCAAACCACAAACAGTCCTTACCCGATCCTGCCTAAAATTCTTATTAAGCATGAATGGCATTAAAATTAAATATTGGATTTCATTATGTGATAGTTTTTGGTTATTATTAATTTTATTTTTTACACTTAAATATTTAACCTCATCATAATAATCGATTAAATAATGGACAATGGGTTTCAATATTGAAGTTTCAGTTTCATTGAAAATATAAATATCAGATTTAATGTGATATGTACAAATAATAACAGTGACAACACGTTTTCCAGATTGGCATTGCAGATGAACTTTATAGTCCATATATTTTTTTAAATGTTTCTTTTGAATCTTAATATCTTGAAATTCAAAGTTTAAAAGAATTCCTTCACGGGTTTCAAATACCAAATCGGAAAACAAACTTTTTCCATTAAATGTATTCAATTCATTTCTGTACAATCTGATTATATGATAATTCAATCCGAAAAAATCAACAAACAACTGTCCAAAAAGAATAGCTGACACCTTAAAAAACTTATCTATTGTTTGATATTTCACTACAATCACCACCAATTAATAATATACTATCAAATAATTTTTAAAAATTTTTGAAGTGCGATTATGTGCTTGTGTGAAAAAAACAGTCATTTATAAGTAAAAAAAAAATTAAAAAAAATGGGGATGTTTAAAAAATCAAATCAGAATATAATATTAGCAGTTTAACGGATTCAATTCATTCTACAGAACTTATCTTACTGGTCATATTCTCTGACAAATCCATTTTTGTAAAGGAATCTTTCGTTGAAAGAAGCATGTTAAATTCGCTGATAATATCAACACCTGCATTGGCTTTTGTCATATTCAATTCTAAAACATGGCCTCCTTTAGTTTTATCATCGGACAGGAAATGCAAATGCCATCCATGCATATTTAAACTTTCCATATACTTAGGGAAATAAATAGCAACTATTGTACCGCTTTGATTAGTATAATTGAAAACTTTTTGATCTGTTTTGGCTACTTCAGTAAACTCTTTATATGGTTTTTCCTGTTTTTCAACACTTCTAACAGTAATATTGGAAAAATCGCCTTTAATCTTAAGAACGTAAATATTATTTTTTCCCAATTTATCGGCTTCTTTATCTAACTGAGAAGTTAAATCGGAGAAGTTTTTGGCTGAAATATCATTCATTGCCGCATCTTCATCAAAATTAGTGACAACGGCAAACGGCACTTTCTCATTATTTGGCATTTCCTGAATACTACCGTCAGCTTTTGCCTGATATACAACACCATCCAGAACAATCATTTCACCGTTTGCACCCTCAAAAGTACCTAAACCTGTATCTCCATTTAGTTTCAAATCCCCTACAGTTATGATTCCATCATATTCCCCGTGCATAAATGCCTGCAATGTGGAAACCTGATGGATGCTATCATCTTTCATTTGCATTGCATTACCTGCACAAACAGCAGATACGGCAAACAAACTCAAAATGAAAATTAAAATAAACATTATTTTTTTATTTTCCATTTTTTCACCCATAATTAAATGCTTAACTAAACATATATTATATATTATATAAGTTATGCCAGCCTACCGTAATCATCCCAATTTCCAGGAGTCTTGCCAGTTTTAGTAGTTTTAATGAAATTATCCAGCTTCTTTTTAAAAACTTCTTCGTTTTTTCTTTCTTTCTGAATATTGGAAATTTTAATTCTTTTATACAACTCAGGAATCTTTAAAAAGTTTTTCCAAACTTCACGGTCTTTTTTTAAAGCTTTTATGATATCATCATCAATCGTGAACTCTTCATCCAAATCGGGAAGTATTTCAAAACCGCCAGATGTCATTAAGCCTTTTTTAATTAGCCACCGACACCTTTCTTTGTTAAGTTCACTCCAATGGCTATTCTTTTTTCTTGGAGAAAATCTCTGCATTCGAACCCCATCAATTAATCCATAGGTAGAATCAATCCATCCATAGCATAATGCAACATATACTGCATCAGTATGTGAAAAAACGCCTTTTTCAGGTTTTACTCTTTTGCAGTTAACCCAGCATTCCTTTTGGGTCGAATGATTATTTTCCATCCAATCCCTAAACTCCCAACAGTTGTTAAAATTCAAAATATTGGTAGGCTCCATAATATAATATTTATCAAAGGATTATATTAAAATTAATATTCTGACATACATTTAAAATAAAATAACGACAAATATTATTTTATGAGTGAATATGCACAATGGGATTCAATGTGGTCATTCATTTTTGCAATGATTGGTGCTGCCGTGGGTCTTGGAAATATCTGGAGGTTTAGTTATGTAGTATACTCCAATGGAGGAGGCTCATTTTTCATCCCATATTTTGTAGCAATAGCCCTGATGGGAATTCCATTTCTTATTTTGGAATATGGTGTTGGATTTTCATTTAAAACATCTTTTACAGAGGTTTTTAGAAAAATCAACCCAAAATTTGAATACATCGCATGGATACTGATTGCACTGATAGGAATAGTCCTGGTTTATTATATGGTAATTATAAGCTGGGATTTGTTTTATCTGGTCAATAGTATTAATTTTTCATGGGGAACAGACACAGCAGCATATTTTGTGCAGAATGTTGGGGGAAGTTCAAACCTTTCAAAAATCGGAAATTTTTTCATTCCTGTCGGTATTGGAGTTATATTTACATGGTTTCTTTTATGGTTTATTTCCCATAAATCCATAAACGACGGAATTGGTATTGCTTCAAAAATATTAATCCCGTCAGTATTTGTAATGATGGCCATTATTGTAATATATGCTTTGACATTGCCCGGTGCAGGTATTGGAATCAATACTCTGCTTAAACCCGATTGGAATGCTCTTTTGGATGTTAACATATGGCTTGTTGCCTTTTCACAGATTATTTTCTCCCTTGGAATGGGTGAAGCAATGGCGCTCACATATGCAAGCTATCTGCCGGATGATGCCAAATTAACCGATAACGTATTGATTGTTATTGCATCAAACTCAGGTTTTGAAATATTTACTGCATTCGGAGTATTTTCAATTTTAGGATACATGACTGCAACTTCAGGAACACCTCTGATACAAATCGTTACTGAAGGTACAGGACTAATATTTGTCGTATTTCCAAGAATTTTTGATATAATGGGATTGATGGGCCATATTTTAGCCCCGTTATTTTTCCTTGCAGTCTTTGCTGCTGGAATGTCATCAACATTCGCATTTTTCGAACCGATAATAGGATCAATTTCTTCCAAATTTGATATAAGCCGTAAAAGATTAGTAACCATACTATGCATAATAGGCTGTATCTGCTCACTTCTTTTAACCTGTGGAATAAGCGCATATTTGGTTGGAATAATTGACGGATTTGTCAATAAATTCGGAATTTTAATACTTGTTGCAGTCCAATGTGTAATATTTGGTCAATTTTACGGTACAGACAAGCTTGTTCCTGTCATAAACAGGCAGTCCAGCATTAAAGTCGGATTCTTATGGGAAAAAATCATAAGATACATTCTTCCAATATTTATTTTTATAATCTGGATACTCGGAATCATCGAACTGTTTACAAACTCATCACAATTTGAACTGATTGTTTATTCAGGAATTATAATAATAGTTTTAGTATTGTCTGCAACATTCTACAGAATCAAATCTTAACATATATATAATTAAAAAAATATAAAATATATGGGTTATTGGAAGTTTAATTCCAACACGCCTTAATGGTTATTAGGAGTAAAAAAATGAGACATGTTGGTACTGTAGTACGTGGAATAAGAACACCTATTATTAAAGAAAATGATGATTTGGCCACTATTGTTATAGATTCATTGATGGCAGCAAAAGAAAGTGAAGGATTTGAATTCAGAGACAAGGATATCGTTGCAATTACCGAAGCTGTTGTAGGTATTTCAGAAGGAAATTATGTAACTGTAGATGATGTTGCACAGGATTTGCAGAATAAATTCCCTTCCAAAAACATTGGAGTTGTAAATCCTATCCTAAGTAGAAACAGATTTTCCATTATTTTGAAAGGTATTGCAAGAGGAATGGACAAAATTACTCTTTTAACATCATTTCCTGCAGATGAAGTGGGAAACGGTATTTTAGATGAAAGAATTTTAGACGAAAGCCCCTTCAATTTAGGAAGTATAATCTCTGAAACAGAATACAGTGAAATATTCGGATCATGGATTCATCCATTTACTGGAATCAATATGATTGATTTTTACAGAGAATTAATTGAAAGTGAAGACTGTGAAGTTGAATTTGTCTTTTCCAATGACATAAAAACAATTCTCGATTACACTAATGACGTTTTAACCTGTGATATCCATACAAGAGAAAAAACCATAAAATTACTTAAATCCAAAGGAGCCAATGTGTACGGCCTGCATCAAGTTTTAACAGAGCCTATTGGAGACTCCGGATACAATCCAGACTATGGATTGCTTGGTTCAAATAAAGCTACTGAGGAAAAATTAAAATTATTCCCAAGAACAGGAGACCAGTTAGTTAGGGAAGTGCAAAAAAGATTAATTGACCTTACCGGAAAGCAAATAGAAGTAATGGTTTACGGTGACGGTGCATTTAAAGATCCTGTTGGAAAAATCTGGGAATTGGCCGATCCTGTTGTTTCACCAGCACATACTGATGGATTAAACGGATATCCAAATGAAATTAAATTGAAATATGTCTCAGATAATAAATTCGCTAACTTGAAAGGTATTGAATTAAAAGAAGCGATTATAGATGAAATAAGACATAAAGCTAAAGATTTAACTGGACAAATGATTACCGAAGGAACTACACCAAGAGTATTGACTGATTTAATCGGTTCATTATGTGACTTGACCAGCGGTTCCGGAGATAAAGGAACTCCAGTCGTATTTATCCAAGGATACTTTGATAATTTATCAAATGAATAAATTTCTATCCTTACTCTTTTTTTATTTTTTTATTGGAAAATAATCTTATTTTTAAAAAAAAGGAATTTCATAGATTTAAGTGATATGCACTTAATTCTACGAGTTGAATTTACCATATTATAATAATTCTTTTCTTAAATCAATGGTATCTTTTAAATCAGGACCGGTTGAAATTATGGTTACTGGAACATTAGTTTCTGATTCAATATCATTGATGAATGCTTTGGTTTCTGCAGACAAATCATTGTAATCCTGTGTTCTTGCACAGTCAGGATATAACCTGTCAACACATGTCAATGCAATTTGGGTTGCACCGTTAATTCTGCATGATTCCTTAGCAAGTTCCATATCAAAGTAACCGATTCTTCTACGGCGTCCAGTTACAACACCATATTCTTCCAAACCTTTGCTTTCAGCTTCTTCCTGAGTCATTTCAGTTGGGAACGGTCCTTCGCCAACACGTGAAATATAAGCCTTGAATACATTGATGACTTCATCAATTTTTGTTGGTCCGACACCGACATCAGCTGCAAAGGTAGAAGCAGTAGTGTCCTTACTTGTAACATAAGGATATGAACCATAATAAAGTGATAAGGCAAAACCTTGTGAACCTTCAATAAATACCTCTTCACCATCATTTAAAGCATCATTAATAGATAAAGATACATCAGTGATATATTCTTCAAGTTCAGGAATGTCTCGGGCTAATTTTATTGATCTCATTACTCTGTCTGAGTTTGCCGGACCGCATCCTGAACCGGTACTTCCTATCTTTTTAGATAAATGCTCAGAAGATTTGTCTCTGTTTATATGGTCTTGTGTAATTATTGCACATCTTGGATCAATAGCCATTCTTTCTTTAACATTATACTTTGCCAAATCTTCAAATTCTTTATACAGTACATCAGGATTTACTAAAACTCCTGCCCCAATCATGAGTTTAGCGCCTGTATGTACAAAACCGGATGGAGTTAATCTTAAACCATATTTCTCACCATTGAATTCAACAGAATGTCCTGCATTTGGACCGACTCCTGCACGTGCAATAATGGATGGTTTATCATTGTCACAAAGGTAAGTAATACATTTACCTTTTCCTTCATCACCCCATGCTCCGCCTACTAAAATACTACAAGTCATTTAATAACCCCTATAACAATTAACATGATGAAAATAAAAATATTTCATACAGTAATAAATTATGTTATTAATAATAAAAAAACTTTTCCAACAAATTATTAAATATAATATAATTATAAATATAATATAATTAAACAAAAATTCTGGTAATTGACATGCATATTGAAAAACAGTTTAGAGAATTGGTAAATATTGAGGAAGTTCGTGCATATAACATTAGCAATATTGATTTGTTTGAAGTGGTCCCTCAATATCAAAAACCAATAAAGATTCCTTTCTGCAATATTATCAAATATGTACAGTCTGACGTTAATATGTTTATCCCAATTGATGATGGGAAAGATTTTATAATTAATCGTTTAGGCAGCAATATTCTGCAAAGAGGAAACATAAAATTGAAAGATGTTGAAGACGGAATTGAATTCATATCTACCGTAGAGCCTGATATCACATTATCCATAGAGATAATAACACCATTGCTTCTGGTGGTTGATGAACTGACAATGAATGCAATTAAACATGCATTCCCTGAAGATTGGCCGAATAAAACAATAACCAAAGAGATTAAAAGACTGGATGAAAATACTGGTGAATTGATTATAAAAGACAATGGAATCGGTATCGATAAAACCAAAAAAGATATGAAACACAGTCTTGGTTGTGAGATAATTAAGAACTTAACCAAACAATTGGATGGAAACATTAGCTATTTGGATGTTGATAAAGGTACGGGATTCAGATTATTATTCCCATTGACTATGGAACATACCATATCACAATAAGCATACAAATATATAAAATATAAATTATAAAAATTATTATGTTATTGAATGGAAGGATACTATGAACGAAAGAATATTAATTGTAGAAGATGAAGCAATTACAGCACTTGATTTGAAATACAGTTTAGAAGAATTAGGATACGAAGTTATAGATACAGTTGACACTGGTCAAGATGCAATTGATACAGCTACTGAAACAAATCCTGACGTTGTTTTAATGGATATTAAATTAAAAGGAGACATGGAAGGTATTGAAGCTGCCGAAGTGATTTCAGAATTAGAAGTCCCTATTGTTTATTTGACTGCAAACACAGATACAGATACTTTTGAAAAATCAAATGTAAAAGGATCATACGGATTTATCTCAAAACCTTATGATATTACAAAGTTGGATGAAACTTTAAAAATAACAATCAAAAAGAGCAAAGAATGAGGCATGAAAAATAAACGATGCCCAAGGGCTTAGTGAATAATAAAATGATCCAAAAAAGATAAATGAAGTTACTTCACTTGCACAATTATCCTGACATTCTTGTTATAAGTTTCAATGAAAAAATAAAAAAAAACAGTAAAAGATGCTATCTGTTCAAAGGATGATTTTCACACATAGGATCTTTTATAATATTTCTTTTCTGATGATATGTCAAGTAGTACATCATCCACTGATTGGACAGTTCTTTTAAAATATCATCATTAAGTCTCTCGCTTGGGGTGAAGAAATCCATCTCGTTTCCTCCAACGACAATGGCGACATCACCAAATTCAATCATGCAAAAGAAATCACAGCGAATATTATGAATATCAAATTCCTTATCCTTAGTGAAATCCTTTTGTTTTGAATAATTATAGAAAAATGTATTCAGATATTCAAAATCCAAAAATTTGATTTTTCTAACATCCAACAAAAGGTCTTCCTGCAGGAAATGATCTTTATAACTGAAATTGGACACGAAATCAATATCCCATATATTGTCATAAAAAACCGTAAAAAAGGAATTCTTAGCAAATCTCATTGAAAGAGTTAAATCATCCTCATTTTTTGGAACACCAAGTTCAACATCAATGAATTCCAGATAAATAGCATCACCAGATATATAAATAGAAGTTAATTTAGCAAAATTACTGACAACCTCTTCAATTAACTTTAAAGAATTAATTTTCATTTATAACACCCGTAAATAAATTATAAGCTCCTTCAATTTCATATTCTTTATCATCACTAAACTTCTTATCCCAAGTAAAGTCAATGATTTCGATAGGGGAATTAATCGTCTCATCCCAGTTGAGTTCAAGGCTTGCATCAGACAAATATTTATAAACAATCTTACCGATTTCTAAAGATTTACTTTCATCCTTTTCAAAATCTCCAAAGGTTATTTTTAGAACATTCTCTTCAATGGCCTGTTCCACATCTTCAAAGGAATAAAAACAAAATCCCTGAACTGAATATTGATTATTAATCAAATGGACATATAACTCAAATATGTCCTCAACACCTTCAATAAAATCATATCCACAATTATGAACACCAATTATTGATTTTTCTGCCAGTTTTTTAAAGGTTTCCTCTAAAACAGAGAAGTTTTCGTTGTTAAAATCATTCGGAGAAATATCAAAATCGGAAAAATCAATTTCATCTTCTATGAACTGATCTTCCAGAATTTCCAATATTTCCTCTTGTGAAAAGAATCCGGATTTAGTCAATAAGTCTATCATGTAATTTACTTCATCAACTAAATCACTGTTCATATAATCACTCTTCTTCAAGCAACAATTGGATAGTACTTACATTGCCTCTTTCAGTGAAACCTACAATAAAACGGCTTTCACCCAAATAAACAACATCAAAATCGTCATGATGCTTAATGCGATATCCTTTAAGTTTTGCGTAGGATTCAAGTGCAAGTCTTCCGTGAACTTTGAAATTCTTTTGGAATGTGTAGAAAGTATCTTTGAATTTTACAACACTATCGACTGCAGGAATGTTTCCCTGCTTGATAGCTACAAATATGTCCAGACCATCTTCACTGACAGCATAATAAGCATCCAAATCCAAAATTCCAACAGTAGCCATGGACAATCCATGACATGCATTGTAATCAGCTTGGATAACCGGTGACGAAAATTCCGGAATGCCTGCATCAATACCTGCCTGCATGATTTCTGCAGCCGCTTTGATTAAATCGGCACCAAAAATTTCTTCACTGTCCCATGCCCATGACCATTGTTTTACATCATCATTGTAAAAACCTAAGACTTCTATTGGCAACTTGATATCGCCGAAGCTTAAAGTTCCATTTTCCAAGTCCAAATCGCCTTCAACATCACCGATAAATTCAGATAAGTTTTCCTGTTTATCTAAAGCTAAAGCACCATATTTTGATAAGACAGTTTTAAATGAATCTCCTTCATGAATAACAACTGGTTCCTCTATTGTTTTCAAGATTAATCACCTAGAATTCTAATTTTGAAATTCTGTCCATTGCTTCTTTAGTGTTTTCTAAAGTATTAAATGCAGTTAATCTCAAATATCCTTCACCGCTTGGTCCGAATCCTGAACCAGGAGTTCCTATAACATTTGCTTCATTCAACAATATATCAAAGAATGCCCAGGAATCCATGTCGTTAGGAGTTTTGACCCATATGTAAGGTGAACTGACTCCACCATAGACTTCAAGACCAATATCTGTTAAGCTTTCCCTGATTACTTTAGCATTTTCCATATAATAATCTAAAACTTCATTAATCTGAGCTCTACCTTCTTCAGAGTAGGTTGCTTCAGCTGCCTTTTGTACAGGGTAAGATACTCCATTGAATTTTGTGGTTTGTCTTCTGTTCCATAAAGGATTTACTTCAACAGCATTGCCTTCGCTATCATAAGCCATTAATTCCTTAGGAACAACAGTGTATGCACAACGGGTTCCAGTGAAACCTGCGGTTTTTGAAAGACTTTTGAATTCAATAGCTACCTCACGAGCACCTTCAATCTCATAGATGGTGTGAGGAACATTGTCTTCATGTATAAATGCTTCATAAGCAGCATCGAATAAAATGATTGCATTGTTTTCTTTTGCATAGTCAACAAATACTTTTAATTGGTCTTTAGTTAGTGTAGTACCTGTAGGATTGTTTGGGTAACATAAATAAATAATATCTACCGGTTCGGACGGCAATGCTGGAACAAAACCATTTTCAGCATTACATTTAAGATATGTTAATCCTTCATACATTCCGTCATCGCCCATTTCACCGGTTCTTCCAGCCATAACATTAGTATCAACATATACAGTATAAACAGGATCTGTTACAGCAATCTTATTGTCAAGGCCGAAGATTTCTTGAATGTTACCTGTATCACATTTAGCGCCGTCACTGATGAAAACTTCGTTTAATTCCAAATCTACGCCATAAGGTTTATAATCATTTTCAATTATGGCTTTAGCCAAAAAGTCGTATCCTTGTTCAGGACCGTAACCCATAAATGTATCAGCATTACCCATTTCATCTACTGCATCTTTAAATGCTTCAATAACAGCAGGAACTAATGGTTTTGTAACATCACCGATACCCATTTTAATAATGTCCGCATCAGGATTTGCTTTGGTAAATTCCGCTTCTCTTCTTGCAACTTCAACAAAAAGATAACTACTTTTTAATTTAAGATAATTTTCATTAATTTTAACAACCATAATAAAACCTCTAAAACTAATATATTTAGTATAATAATAATATCAATTTTAAAATATATAAAATTATTAGTAAAAAATATAAGTTTATACCAAATGTGCCAAATAAAATATTAACAAACCGAAATATCTTTCATGAAAAAGTCTCAGAAAATCACTTAATAAAACTTATTATAATCTGTTATCTATCCAAAAAAACGATCATTCAAACAT
>NZ_JAZTXC010000168.1:0-10373 GCF_045636185.1 Methanobrevibacter sp.
GAAGTTTATTCTGAAGGAGTATATTTGGATGGCTGTAATGATGCAATTTTAGCTGATAATTATATTGTTGTTAAATCAAATGGCAATATTGATCAGTATGATACAATTTATGCAGTTCATGTTACTGGTGATGATGCATTATTTGTTAGAAATACTATTGGTGTTGGTGAGGCTCCTTACGGATATGGTCTTGTAATCGCTGGTGAAGATTTCACTATTGGTAATAATTTAATTATTGCAGGTCAATATGGAACTTACGCATGTGGTATTGATGTTGAAAGTAATTCAAATGGTGCTATTGATTCTAATTTCATTGTTGCATATGGCGAGTCTGTTTATGGTATTTACACTGCTGATTGGGCTGGTGATGTTAAAACCAACATTACAAACAATGAAATTGTTACAAATGGTACTAATGTATTCGGCATGTCCTTAAGCGGTAGTGAAGCTACTGTTGATAATAATACTATTTTTGCAGATGGTAACTTCACAACAGGTATTGCTTCAACAGTAGACATGATTTTCATTACTAACAATACAATAACTGCTAACGGAACAAACGTTGGTGCTCCTACAGGCTATGATTCAATGGGAATTGAAACCATCGGTGTACACATTGTAGATGGTGATGCTTTAGTTAAAAACAATAATATTACTACTTCTGGTGAATATACTGTTTCCGTTGAAGGAACCGGTGCTGTAACTGACAATTATTTAATTGCAAAAGAATACACTGGTGACGCAAGTGTTAACAGTACTCCTGAAGATACTCTTGTTGCCAATAACACTCCTGCGATGCAAAGAGCTATTATCACTGCTGATGATGTTGTAATGTATTATAAAAATGGTACAAGATATGTTATTTTATTAACTGACCAAAATGGTAATGCTTTAGCTAATAAAACTGTTACTATTACATTAAATGGTGTTTCTTATAATAGAGAAACCAATGAAAATGGTACTGCTTCAATAGCTATTAATTTGCTTGCCGGAAATTACACTGCATCTGTTTTATATGTGGGTGAAGATAATTTCACAAATACCAGCAGCGAAAATAATATTACTGTTTTGACTACAGTATTTGGTGATGATCTCGTTAAAACATTTAGAAACGGAACCCAATACTATGCTACTTTCCTTGATGGTCAGGGCAATCCATTAGCTAACACTGATGTAATATTTAATATTCATGGTGTTTTCTATACTCGTCAAACCAATGCATCAGGTCAAGCTAAATTAAATATTAATTTAGATCAGGGTGAATATATTATTACCGCATATCATCCGGTAAATGGTGAAATGCATGCTAATAATATTACTGTTTTACCTTTAATCCAAAGTAATGATTTAGTAAAATACTTCAAAAATGAATCACAATTTGTTGTTACCATTTTCGGTGAGGACGGTAATCCTGTTGGTGCTGGTGAAAACGTAACATTCAATATTAATGGTGTTTTCTATACTCGTCAAACCAATGCATCAGGTCAAGCTAAATTAAATATTAACTTGGCTCAAGGAAACTACACTATTACAACAATGTACAAAGAATCTATGGTAGCAAATAACATTGAAGTATTGCCTATATTATATGCTAAAGATTTGGTCATGAAACAAGGTACTTCAGATCAATTCAGAGCTAGATTAGTTGATGGTCAAGGTAATCCATATCCTGGTCAAAACGTCACATTCAATATAAATGGTATATTCTATCAAAGAACCACTGATGATGGTGGTTGGACTGCACTGAACATTAAATTAAGTGCAGTAGCAGATACTTACATTATTACTTCAATGTATAATGGTTGTACCATTTCAAACAAAATTATTATTGAACCAGCTTAAGAGGTTAATTTAACCTCTTAACTATTTTTTTTTTAAAAATTAGAAATTATTTTTAAGATACTCCAAGCTTTTTTTAATACATTCTTTACTATTTACTTCAATCATGTATATGCCATCATAATTTTTCTTTTCAAAAGTGCCAATGATATCATTTAATTGAATATTGCCTTCGCCTAATGGTAGGTGTGAGTCATCATCACCCATATTATCGTGGGCATGTATGTGTTTAATGGAATCAAAATACATTGCATCTGGAGATATTCCTGAGTGGTGTGCATGGCCAATGTCAAAAGTCATCCCCATGTCATATTCAACAAGCAGTTCATTTAATTTGGTCATGTCCTGATAAATCATGCTTTCAAATGCAGGCATATTTTCTATTGTGGTATCAACGCCTAAGTCTTTACTATATTCACCAATTTCCCTAATGGAATTATTGGCTACTTTATAAATCTCTTCAGGCATGTCTTTAGCAAGAAATGGAATTAATCCTGGATGTACAACAACAATGCTGGCATCAATTTCATTTGCCAAATCAACTGAGTCTTTTATTTGTTCAATGGAGTTTGCCCTGCTTTTTGAACCCAATGCAGCAATATTGACATCCATAAATGGAGCATGGATCGTATAATCGAGATTATAGCTGCTCAATAAATCCAAATCGAACTCTTCAGTGGGGTATTGATGTAATAATTCTGCATATTTGATGCCCAAACTTTCTATAAACTCTAAACTACTGTCTAAACTATTATTAAATGTTGCTAATGTTGATGCTCCAATTTTCATTCTAATCACTTTCTAACTGCGGTTATCTCCAATCCCATTTCAATGGCTTCAATGATCATGTCTGTCATTTCATTGTTTTTTCTTATTTTGATTTCTCCTTTTTTAGATGTTGTAGCAGTAAGCAAATACTCTCCATCTATCAATACATCAAAGTTTGATCTTCCATTTTCACGACCCAAATCTAAAATTAATTGGTTTTTAGTATGAATTATGTCAATTTCAAAAGGGGCTGAATTTTTCGGCATTTCTTCTATAACTTCAACACCAAGGGATATTCCAATTTTTTCTTCTATTTCGGCTATTCTTTTGCCGTTTTTGCCGATGATTTTAGGAACTAAATTTTCTGGAATGTAGATGTTTGCCCGGTCAGGGGATATGACTTCCACTTCCACTTTTGATTTTTTTGGCAAAAACCTTTTAATTCGTCTTAATATTTCTTTTTCGGCAATATTATCAACAGATGATTTAGAATTTGATGCTGGGGGATTGTTAACCAAATCCAAATCCATTACTATGGTCTGCTCACCATATGTATAAATCTCATTTTTCAGTTCTCCGCTTTCAAAGTCACGAACCTCAATAACTGGTCTTGCCAAATCCGCTTCTTTCATTCCGCTAGGAACTTTTACTGTCATTTTTGTTTCATAAACACTTTTGATTTCACCGTCTTCAATGTAAATACTGGTGTCTACAATAGATGGAATAACCCCGAGCTCCACTCTTGAAGCAATACGCTGAATGGCATCAATAGGTCTTGTAGCGTGTACAACACCAATCATTCCAACACCTGCCAAACGCATATCTGCGAAAATATTGAAGTCATGATTTTTTCTTAGCTCATCATAAATGGTGTAGTCAGGCCTAACTAGAAGCAGCACATCAGCCGTATTTTCCATGCTTCCCTCCAAAGGAGCATATTGGGTTATTTCATCCGGAAGCTGCAAATCTCTTGGAGATTCCATTGTCTTAACAATTTTATTCAATTCACCGGAGTAATATTTAGCTATGGCTTGGACAAATGTTGATTTACCTGCTCCTGGAGAACCTGAAATTAAAATTCCCTCTGCATTGTTGTTAATTCTGTCCATCAATTTATCGCTCAGATGATATTCATCCAGTTCAATATCTGCTACGGGTCTGACAGCAGTAATTTCAATCGCTTCTGAAAATGGTGGTGTAGCTATTGAAATTCTATATTCTCTTGATTGAACAACAATTGATCCTTCCCTTACAGATTCCAAATATGTTTTTGCATCACTTCTGGCTTTATCTACAATTTCATCAATAATTTCCTGCAGTTTTTTATGGTTGTAAACTTTATCACTTAGCTTAATAAAACTAATATGTCCAGGGGTTCCTTTTTTAGCCATAGGACAAACGTTTTCTTTTAAATGAACGGACATTGTTTCGTCATCAAAAAATCTAGCTATTGACAATTCTTTTTCAACATATTTCTGTTCGTAATAATAAACTGGAATTCCTTGAGCTTTTGCGGTTTCAGCCTGAACTTTATCGTTTGTTAAGAGAGTTCCAAATTCAGATCTTGCCAAATCTCTAATCAATGCATCAATTTCTCCACTTTTTGCATATTTGATGTCATAATTGCTGGGTCTTTTGCCTTTAAATGAAATGGCAAGCTCACCTTCATACTGCAATTCCTGTAAAAGTTTCAATTCATTTAATCCGGCAATCCCTTCACGTCTATCTGCATTTGCCTGATGTTCTAATTCACAAACTACAGCTTCAGGAACAATAATTTCGGGATAATCAAGATTTTCCTTTTCTATAACTTTACTTACAGCTCCAATTATCACTGCACTTGTGTCTGGGACAATAGTTTTCATTTTAATACACGTCATCAGGGTTAAAAACTCTTTTTTGGTTTATTTTTAAATCATCATCTTTTAAATCATCAATATCAGGTGAATTTTTAAAATCTAAGTCTCTAAAAAAGCAAGAATAATAACCTTCATGACAAGCCGCACCGTTTTGCTTAATTTTAAGTACAATCGCATCCATATCACAGTCAACAAGAATTTCTTCAACTTCCTGAGTGTGTCCGGATGATTCTCCTTTTAACCATTGCTGGTTTCTTGAAGTACTCCAATAATGGGCTTTTCCAGTTTTAATAGTTTTTTCTAAAGCTTCTTTATTCATGTTGGCTATCATTAAAATTTCACCACTCACAGCATCCTGAGCTACTGCTGTAATCACCTTTTCACCGTTAATTTCATGTCTAAAGTTAATTTCCATAATCATTCACCTTTTAAATATGATACAATATTTTCAATCTCGACCAATTCCTGATCACCGCTTTGCATATCCTTAATTGTTACTTTATTTTCTTCTAAATCATTTTTACCTATAATGATTATTTTAGGAACTTTAATTTTATCGGCATAATTCATTAGTTTTTTGAACTTCTTATTGTTTAAATCAACATCACATCTGATGCCTGATCTTCTAAGGGTTTGTGTTATTTCGTAGGCTTTCAGCCTAACATCATTTGAAATTGGTGCAATATATGCATCAAGGTGTGATTTGGCTTCTTCTTTATCAGTTAATTCCTCAATCGCATTCATTAATCTGTCAAAACCGAGAGCGAATCCTGTTGATTCAACTTCCTGACCACCGAATACTTTGATTAAACTGTAAGTTCCACCGCCGCAGACCTGCTTTTGTGCTCCAAGCCCTTCAACATAAATTTCAAATACGATTCCGGTATAATAATCAAGGCCTCTTGCAACACCTAAGTTTAGGGTATAATTGGTCATGTTAAAGCAGTCTAGTAAATCAACCAGTTCTTTAAGTTCTTCAAATGCTTCCTGTGGTTCATCGTAATCTTTAATCAGTTCTTTAACTTCATTGAGAATGCTTTTATCCCCAACCAAATCTATCAGTTTAAGTAAAATCTGATTTAATTCATCATTTGAAATGATTGGTTTGTCTCCGCTTAAAGATTCAATTAATAAATCCTTATCTCCTTTGTCAATAACAACCATCAGTTCCCTTTGGGTTTTTGAATCAACTTCAAAGTGTTTGAATAAACCACGAATAATACCTAAATGGTTGATATTAACGTCAGCACCAGTAATTCCAAGGGCTTCTATTGAATCACTGCACATTGCAATAACTTCGGCTTCGCCTTGAGGAGATTTGGCGCCAATCAATTCACATCCGAACTGCCAAAACTGCCTAAACCTTCCTTTTTGAGGTCTTTCATATCTAAAACAGCTACCATAATAATATAATTTAATAGGTTTTGTAGCAGTTTTTTCAAGTTCATTCAAATATAATCTGGCAACTGGTGCAGTAATTTCCGGTCTTAAAGTCAATTCACGATCAGATTTATCCTTAAAATTATATAACTGGTCGACAATTTCTTCTCCTGATTTGGTTGTAAAAAGTTTTAATTCTTCAAATAAGGGAGTTTTAATTTCCCTGTAACCATAATTTTCAAAAATGTATCTTAAGGTACTTTCTGCTTTTTTTCTCTCTTCCATCTCTTCAAATAAAAAATCTCTTGTACCTCGAGGTCTCATAAATTCCATATCAATTCTCCTTCTATTGAACTACCTCAACTTTATTAATGTGAAGTGTATATTCTATTATATTTTAGTTTAATACCTTAATATATAATATCGATGTAATGTTATATTATATTTTGTTCTGATAAATGTCCAGGTATCATTTGGCTGGTTCTTGAAATGGATATTTTTCCTAAAAAATTTTCAGATTTTTGCCAAAACTAAATGATTGATTTTTGATTTGTTGATGGTGTTTAAATTTGAGTGAAAAATTAAAAAAGATAATAATATGGTATATTATTATCTAAATCTAATTATAAACGATTTCATCAATTATGTAAATTGGGGTTACGATATCTATTGGGTTTAACCTTTGATTATTATGGCTTGTAATGTCCATTCGTGTACTATAATATGGTACATAAATAGCAGCACTAACACCAAATATGGTTATAGCTGCACCAATACAAGCAACAGCTATAATCGGATTCCCGGTTATTATTGATGCAATAGTTCCACCCATAACTAGTACAACTGCTGTCAATCCGGATACACAAATAAGTACTGTACCTAATGTGGTATCTACACTTTCTTTATAGATAATTGGGCCGTAGTTTCCGTGGACTATTTTATTTCCGTTATATATGACAATACCTTCGCCTACATTTAAGATATTGTCTCCATCCTGATATGCATAGTTTCCTTTAAATGTACAGTTGTTGAGTTCCAGTCTTCCGTAGTTGAAGATTGCTCCTCCTTTGGAGCAGTAATTGTTGATGAAACTGCAGTTGTTACATACGCAGTATCCTGTGTTTAGTATTGCTGCTCCCCAATCAGGATCAAAGTAATAATCCATTTTGTTGTCGTGTAATTTCACGTAGTTTAAGATAACTGTACCGCCTTTGTTTTCTATTGCGGTGTTGAATCCGCCTACTTGGATGTTGGATGCAATGAAAATGGTTTTAGTGTTGGTTATCCATTTGTCTTCATTTCTAACTTCATTTTTTGCCATTATTGATGAGTCGTTGCCGTAAAGGGTTATTATGTCGCAGCCGGTCGCATCCAGATTAAGGCAGCTGTTGGAGTTGATGGATAATTTATCTGTAAATATGATGTTTAATTCGCGGATTTCATCTTCCTTTTTTGAAAAGAATTTTGGGAAGTTTTTCTTTGACAATAATTGGGAATAGTCATTAGCATTATTGATATATACTGTTCCTATTTGTATGGTGGATGTTTTGTAATTTGTTTGATATGCGGCTGTGAAAGCTTGGTTAAAGTATATTATTTTTGTGAATGAGAATTGTCTGATGTAGTCAATTCCTGAATATTCTCCACCACATTTCATATCTATGTTTAATACGAAATCTCCAATAGTGCTATCGTAGGAGCAGAAATATGATGTTTTATTGTCTGCCAGGTAATTTATGCCTCCTAAAGTAATGGCTTTATATAATAATGGAATAATGTCGACTTGTCTGTCATTTTCAAATGGGCTAATATCGATCCAGTTTGTAATGAGCAGGTCATCAGCACCAATATTGGTTTTTTGTCCGTCAATTATGAGTAATTCGTTGGATTTTAGGTTTTTGGCTATGATGTTTTTTCTTCCAGGGTCTAGATAAATGGCTTCTCCGGATAATTGGGAGATACTGTTTGCAAAATTACAGTTGCTTATCATATTGTTTTCGCCGCCCAGGTAAATGGCGCCACCTATGCCTTGTGCTGTATTGTTTATGAATAATGTGTTGTCAATGAGTCCATCATTTCCTTTCCAGGTTATTGCTCCGCCATTTATTGCGGTATTGCCGGTGAATATGCAGTTGTCAATTAATCCGTTGTCTCCCAACCAATAAACAGCACTCATGTCTGTATGTTTTGAGGATATAACAGGACGAACAACGAATTCGCCTATTTTTGGCCAATCTTCTAGGGGGTCCGGTCTGGGGATGTTAAAACCATTGTATTTTCCATTGATGAAAGTTAAATTAAGGATTTTTACGTTATTTCCTGTTACTTTAAAAATGGCTGTATTGTAATTTCCATCAATAACGTGGCCGTTACCGTTGATAGTTACGTTATCTGTTGCAATTAATATGCCTTCATGTGCAAGAATTTTTGGACCAATATAATTTGGGTCACTGCATGGGTCAAAAATATAATCCTGATTTATATTGTAAATATCTCCGGGGTTGAGATTTGCAATATCGTTTTGCAGGTCATCAAAATTACCTGGCGTAGATATATCATTAATGGGGATATCTGAACCAGAATTTACAGTTATATTTATATTATCACTTGCTGATGCGCAAGAAATACTTATAAAAGCAATAAGTAGTAATATTGATAAATATCTTTTTTTAATAATAACACTCCTCCTGATTTTTTGTTGTAATATATTTTTACCTCTTTTTTTATATAAAGAATTTCGAAAGTAAGTGCTTACTTGCCAGAATTAAATGATATATTTGCTTTATATTTGAAAAATTTCTAAATATTTGTCTTTTTGAAGGAAAAAATGTTCAATAGCTGTGAATTAAAAAAATTAAAAAAAATAAGATAATAATAGTGGAGGATATTATCTAATTAAAAATGATTTCATCTATTTTTTTAATTGGAACTGTGATATTATCTGGGGAAAAATTCTGACTTTCTGAATGTATAATATTTTCTCTTGTGGTTGAATATACTGAATCAAAAATACCTAAAATAGCACTGCAACACGTTATAGCAATACCTGCAACAAGTACATAACCGGCTATTATTGGATTTACAAATAATAGAATGCCTCCACATATAATTAGCGCTGCTCCAGTTAATGCTCCTACAACAGCGGTTAGTGTAGTCCATTGAGTATGTGCGCTTTCTTTATAGATAATTGGGCCGTAGTTTCCGTGGACTATTTTATTTCCGTTATATATGACAATACCATCACCTACATTTAAGATATTGTCTCCATCCTGATATGCATAGTTTCCTTTAAATGTGCAGTTGTTGAGTTCCAGTGTTCCGAGGTTGAAGATTGCTCCTCCTTTGGAGCAGTAATTGTTGATGAAACTGCAGTTGTTACATACGCAGTATCCTGTGTTTAGTATTGCTGCTCCCCAATCTGGATCAATGTAATAATCCATTTTGTTGTCGTGTAATTTTACGTTGTTTAAGATGACTAAACCGCCTTTGTTTTCTATTGCGGTGTTGAATCCTCCTGCTTGGATGTTGTATGCAATGAAAATGGTTTTTGTATTGGTTATCCATTTGTCTTCATTTCTAACTTCATTTTTTGCCATTATTGATGAGTCGTTGCCGTAGAGGGTTATTATGTCGCAGCCGGTTGCGTCCAGATTAAAGCAGCTGTTGGAGTTGATGGATAATTTGTCTGTAAATATGATGTTTAATTCTCGGGTTTCATCTTCCTTTTTTGAAAAGAATTTTGGGTAGTTTTGCCTTGCCAATAATTTGCCATAGTCATTTGCATTATTAATATATACTGTTCCGATTTGTGTAGTTGCTGTTGTGTAAGTTGTGTGATATGCGTCTGTGAAAACTTGGCTAATGTTGGTTATATTTGTGAATAAGATTTGCCTGATGTATTCAATTCCTGAATATTCTTCTTCACAATTTATATCTGTGATTAATACGAAATCTCCACTGGTGCTGTTGTATGAACTGAAATATAATGTTTTATTGTCTGCCAAGTAATTTATTCCGCCTAAAGTAATGGCTTTATATAATAAGGGGATAATGTCGATTTGTCTGTCATTTTCAAAGGAGCTAATGCCAATCCAGTTTGTATGGAGCAAATCATTTGCACAAATATTGGTTTTTTGTCCGTCAATTATGAGTAATTCGTTGGATTGTAGGTTTTTGGTGGTGATGTTTTTTCTTCCTGGATCTAGATAAATGGTTTCTCCGGATAATAGGGAAACGCTATTTGTAAAATTGCAGTTGCTTATTATATTGTTTTCTCCTGCCATGTAAATGGCGCCTGCTATTCCCTGTGCTGTATTGTTTATGAATAATGTGTTGTTGATAAGGCCATTGTTTCCTTTCCAGGTTATTGCTCCTCCGTTTATTGCGGTGTTGCCTGTGAATATGCAGTTGTCAATTAAACCGTTGTTTCCTAACCAGTAAACGGCACTTAAATCGGTATGTGTTGAGGATATAATAGGACTAATAGTGCATTCGCCTATTTTCGGCATATCTTCTATTTTTGGCGTA
>NZ_JAZTXC010000169.1:0-2772 GCF_045636185.1 Methanobrevibacter sp.
TGCTTGATGAGGAAAATATAACAAAATCCCATTACTAAAACTGAAAAATATGGTAATGCATACCCATCCAATCATGAAAATATCTATTTTAATTTGAGCCGTTCGGGTAAAATTGTTTTGTGCGCAATATCTGATAAGTAAGTGGGAGTTCATGTTAATATATCGACCATGAAATTGATTTGGATATAGCTAAACATTACCTCTACAACAGTGAATATGAAAACATAATGAAATCGGATAATCCCTCAGATGAATTTTTCAAATATTGGGAATAAATTGATTATTAATATGTTAAATTCGTAAGTAAATATATTTTTTGTTGAAATGAAAGAATTTTTATGAATTTAAAGCAATTTTGAAGTACTATAATTATATTCCGGGATGAATATTCTAAAGTTAGTTTTGAATAGTTGGTGCAAATGTTAATGTTCAGTTTAATACAATTTCACAATATTTTATCATTATTTATTGCTTTTTTTAATAAGTGGTACAACTATTACGTGAGGCATATTGATTCACAACTAAGATTATTTTGATTTTTTTATCAGTGCCATATTTTTCATTAATCTGGGAAGATTAAATTAAAAACGAATGTTTCTGTAGCTAAGTAAGTAGGTGTGATGGGATACGAACCCACGAAGCACTAAGCAATAGGCCCTGAACCTATCTCATTTGACCACTCTGACACACACCTGTAAGAAAAATCAGATATGTAGTTCAATTTGTAATTTTCTATTTAAATACTTTTTTTTTAATATTATAGCAATATAGTAAGAGCATAATCAGTAATATTGATTTTCATTAACTTGAATTATTATGTAATGGTGATGGAAACTTTACTGAATAACTTAGTTAAGTCAGTTAATTTATCATTTTCGAAATTATTTTTCTCCACATACATTTTCCAGTAGTAAAACAATCAACTAATTTATTTATTTTTCGTAATCTATATCCATTGGATTATTATTGATTACGGGTAATCTCATAAATCCAAATCCTAATTTAAAATCAAGCAATATCATCACCTAATATTTTTCGTAATGAATATTTTCAAATGATAGGTTTTCTTTTAGATATTCATTTTTAATTTCTCCCTTTTTGCCTAATGCCACACAATTTAAAACTCTAAAACAGTTTGGAACATTTAATAAATCTCTAATTTCTTCATCTGCTGTTTTAATTTGTCCGTCACGGTTTCTTATATGAATCCAACAGGCTCCGATGTCAAATTGTTCGGCGGCAAGTAGAATATATGTGGATGCAACGGAAGCATCTTCTATCCAAAGTTCGCATCTTGATGTATCCGCCATGACAACGATGCATACATTGGCTTTTGTTAATGGAGCTGCACCCATAGCTTTGCAGTGGGCTATTTTTCGTATCATATTTTTGTCTTTTACAACAATAAAATGAACTGGATGGCCTCCCCATGATGATGGTGCGCTCAGTGCAACATTCAATATCTCTTGTATTATTCATCATCAATGTCATCATTGAGATAATTTCTTATTGATCTTCGTTTTAATGTTAAATCTAATAGGTTATTTTTCATTTTTTACACATCTCCTCGTAAAATTCAGAGCATTCATTGAAATAAAAAGATAGTGGGAAGTTCAATCAGATTCGTATTTTTCCAGATATCCTATTTCTGAATATGCAAATCTTGTGGATTTATATTTGTAAGATATGATAAACGGTAAACGTACCATGAATATGATTAGAAATGCTACTAATGCCAATCCCCATAAGTCTACCATAACAAATGTTTTTGAATATATTAACCAGTATATGCCGTAAATGGCTGTTTCAAGCAATAAACACCATGCAGTCACTAGTCCCGGTGAATATAATGTTTTCTTGCCTTTGGATTTATATTGTCTGTATGTTAGTGTGCTGAATACTGTATGAGCAATTGTTTCGCCGATACCGAAAAATATTACAAATATCACTCCTTTGTTTCCAAGCATTGGTGTGAGGAATGTTAATGCAATGAATAGTATTTCAGCTCCAAAGTTTGTAATCATGTCGGTTAGTCTGTTTTCAGGATATGCAAGAGGATTGTCTGATTTTTGAATTATCTTGTTCATCATGAAATGAAATCCGTTTGGCCAGGTAAGCTCTTCAAATACATGCAATGGTAGAAATATTGCAAGCAAGGCCATTAATTTTTGCGGCACATCCCATATGCCCCAATTTATTATCAAAACATTAAACATCACGATTCCTAAAAAATATGTTGCATGCAGCCATGGTTGTCCGCACCATTTATCCAATAATGATTCTGCCATAATTATCACCTTTTAATTTAGTTATTTTTTATTAAATGTATTGGAGTTGTTTATTTGCCGGCACCATTAGGTTCTAAATACCTATGCACTTCACCTTTCCAATGTCTTGGGTACATCAAAAACACCTTTTTTGATTGCCGTAATCTTTAATAAGTTTTTTATTGTAATGATGTGCATCATATCCCTTCCAAATTATTTACAAATATTATAATTTTAAAGAATTAATGGTCAATAATTTAATTATTTCATTAAATTTGTCAATATCTGATTCATTGATGTCATTATAGATCTCTTTTAACCAATCATCGGTAATATGTAACATGTTTTCACTTATTTCAAAACTCTGTTCACTTAAAGAAAGTAGTCTTCGGGTTTTATTGTTCGGGTCTTTAGTTCGTATTACAAATCCTTTGTTTTCAAGATTTTTTAGAGTTCTGGCAACAACGGGTTCGGATACGCTGAACGTTTCTGATAAATCTCGTTG
>NZ_JAZTXC010000170.1:0-28958 GCF_045636185.1 Methanobrevibacter sp.
AACATCCAACGCTTCCAATATCTCCTCAACCTCATAATCCTTAGCTATATCCACAATAGTTGGAATAAGATAAATATCAAATTTATCATTTGCAACAATATCCAAGTATACATTCAATTGAGACTCATTTAAAGGACAACCCTCTTCTAAAGTATAAACATCCAAATCCAACGTATCCTCTTTAATACTTTCAGCAATAGCAAATGGAGTACGCAAACTCAAAATATCCGCCGCAGTAACATTATAACCATCAAGATAAGACAACACTTTAATTGCAGTCAGTGAATCACCACCAAGACGGACAAAATCATCATAAACACCAATCTTATCCTGATTAAAGACTTCTTCAAATGCATGTACAATTAATTTTTCAGCTTCAGTGGAAGGAGCAACATACTCTACAAGCAAACTGCCACGGTCAACATCAGGCAAAGCACGCTTGTCAACCTTACCATTAACATTTAAAGGAATCTCATCCAACCTGACAACAAATGATGGCATCATATATTCAGGTTTACAATCCCCTACAAAACTGCGAACTGCTTCAGTTAACTCATCACCATCCAAATCATTATTAACAACAACATAAGCCACCAATTCATTATTATCATCATGAACTACTGTTTGAACAGTTACATCTTCCAGATACTCAATGTTTCTTATCACATCTTCCACTTCAGACAGTTCCACACGATTTCCTCTGATTTTTACCTGACTATCACGACGACCAATAATACTCAAAGTACCATCCGGCAAGAACCTAACAACATCCCCAGTACAATATAATCGTTCATAACCTTCATCATCATCAAAAGTATTGTCAAAGAAAGCCTTTTCAGTTTCCTCTTCACGATTCAGATAACCAGGAGTTAACTGAGCACCAGCCAAATATAATTCTCCAACTGCACCAATAGGCAACCTACGTTGCTCACTATCCAACACATAACCTTTAACATTGCTAATGAACCTACCAATACTGGAATGATGAATACGCTCATTTGCAAAGATACTAGTAGAAACTGCCAAGTTTTCAGAAGGACCATAAGTCTCAAACGGCCCAATGGAATCCGGAGCATCCAACTCACCAAGCTTCATACCACCGAAACACAACAACTTAATTGTAGTATCCATACCACTTTCAGCAAAAAGTTTTCCAACCTGACTTGTAATATAAGTATGAGTACATCCATATTTCACATAATAATCATTCAATGCACTTAAATCCAACCTAATATCCTCCGGAACAACATACAATCCACCACCCACTGCAACAGGAGCATATAAAGCAGCAGTATGAATATCAAATACATATGAACAGTGCATACCATAAATATCATCAGATGTGAAATTAGTCTCTTCAACATACCAATAAACAAAATTATTAACCGCTTCACGAGTAACTAAAACACCTTTAGGAACACCAGTAGTACCACTAGTATATAAAACACAAGCAATATCATCATCAGAATATTCAACAGTTCCAATACTTGTTAAACTTCCAACATTATCCTCCAAAATACTGGAAACATTTAAAATTTCAATATCCAAATCATTTTCAACAATGATATTAGCCATACACTGTTCAGTCTCATCAGTTACAATAACAACACCCGCACCAGTATCACCTAACATAAACTGTATACGCTCATCAGGATAAGTCACATCAATCGGAACATAAATACTACCAATTGATAAAACACCCATACTGGCCAAAAGGAACCATTCAGAACGTTCAACAAACAATCCAACAAAGTCCTGCTTCTCAACACCATTATCCCTCAACATTTTAGCAACTTCATTAATGATAAAAGCTCCCTGACCATGAGTATAACTGGTATCTTCATAACCAACAAGAAGACTGTCCTCATATTCACCCAAATTGGAATTAAACCTATCTAAAATATCATCATACTCAAATTCATGTTCTGTTTGATTATAACCGTCCAACAAATCAATATCAGTTTTAGAAATAAATTCAATTTCAGACAATTCCTCTTTCTCCAACATCTGAATTAGAATTTCACGATAAGATTCAACAAATCTAACGATTGTGCCATCAGAATACATGTCAGAATGGTCAATACGAACCACAAAACCATCATCCAAATCATTAACCACACATAAGAAATCAGAAACAAATTCTACAATAGGCTCTTCTACAACCATCTCATCTTTAATATGAGATACATCATTTAAATCAAAATTATACTCAAAAATAACATCATTATTTAAATTAAACTCACTGGCAAGCAATCTGAATGGATAAACAGCATTTATCATTGAATTCAAAGCCAAATCAGAGAATTTGGTTAAATAACTGTCAATAGAATCATTTTTACAATCCACCATAAGAGGGATAGTGCGAACAAACATTCCCAAAGCATTTTGTATTTTCTCTTCATGACGTCCATGTTCAGTGAAATTAAAGTAAACCTTGTCGCTTCCTACAAAACGAGAGTATGTATATGCAAATACTGCATTCAATAAAATACCTACAGTAATTCCTTTATCATGAGCGAATTTTTCAATATCTTCACGAATACCATGAATTGGAAGTGAAACCGCCGAATGATGACCTTCCAAATCTTCCAATAAATTATTAACCTCTTCCACATCAGCAAATTGTTTAGCATAGAAAGCATGAGCTTCTTCATAACCTGGCCTAAATTGTGATTCAAAGGAATCAAGACTTGCATAAACAAAGCCCAAATCAACATCATCAGATAATTTTCCATCTAAAATATCCTTTAACTCTTTTGAAATCAATCCTAAACTTGTAGCATCAGAAATAATATGATGAACATCATAAAATATTGCTTTTCCATTATCATTATTAATAATATAGAAACGGGAAAGTGATTTTTCCAAATCAAACAATTTAATCAAATCAGAATAATCATCACTATCAGTTAATCCAATTTCAGGAGATGCATCGCAGATTATAAGAGGCATTTCATTCATATCAACAATACGTCCTTTTAATACCGGATGCTTATCAATCAAAGTCAAAATTGCATCTTTAATTTCATCAACACTAAACTTGGAATCGCATCTGACTAATCCAGGAACCGTATAAGCAGTACCTTTATCATGAACCTTTTCATCCAAATAAATACCCAATTGAGATTCAGATAATCCGCAAACTATACCATCTTCAAAATTATGGCCGGCTATGAATTCCAACTCATACATAATATTCTCAATAAACTCAGCGAATCTATTATCAATATAAGTGCCGTCAGCGCACTCAGCAGTCATCACATAATCATCATCAACATGCAGAACATTAAAATCAACACCATAATGATTAACATCACACAATTCCAGCCTATCTGAATCACTTTGAATGTTAAATGTTTCGAATAATTCATTTTTATATGCAAATTCAGTGCTCAAAAAGTTTAAAGTAACCGGGCAATGCTTAAACTCTAACTCACCAACATTATAAATCAAAGAAGAATAATTCAAACCCTGATTTTTGATTTCCTTAAATGCCCTTTTAAGTTTAAAAGCATCTGCTGTCAATGAAATTGAATCATAACCGTCACCCACATCAACAAAAATAGGATATTGGGTAGTAAACCATCCAATTGTCCTGTTCACATCAGCTAAACTTTCCTCACGACCATAAGACTCATGATTGAAAATAATATCCTTACCATAAGTCTTTTTATATGCACGGGCAATGCTCAAAGCAAAATACTCCTCTTCAGACAAACCCAATAAGTTATCAACATCAAAACTAATATTTTTTAGAGTATAATTGAAAGATTTAGCTTTGCCTTTAATGGAAGAATCATCCAATAAACTGTTAATTTTAACCCAATGCTCTTTTTCTTCTTCAGATATGTCTTCCACAAGTTTTTTAACATCATTTACCCATAATTTATAAGGGTAAGGTCTTGAAAGGTTTATTTCATTTCCATCAACCATCTGAGTGTAAATATATGTTAAATCATCCAATAAAACACTCCAACTTACATCATCAACAATCAAGTGATGAATAACAAATACAAGGTAGGATTTTTCACCATAATGAACTAAACTTACATCACTCAGTTTATTTGAAATATCAAGAGAATTCTTAGCATTTTCAATTATTTCGGAAATGTTTTCATCTAAATCTTCATATATATTAAATTCATTTAATTTACAAACTTGGGTATTCAATGGAAGTATTTCTTGAACGACCTCACCATCTTCCACATTATAAGTTGCCCTTAACATATCATGAACATCAGATAACTTATTCCAAGCTTCCTGTAGAATCTCCAAATCCAAATTATCTGCAGATTCAAAGACAAATTCCTGTGTAAAATCATTCCTGTTTATCTTATCAAAGAAATAACTTTGAATAGGCAGCAAATCAACAGAACCTTCAACCGCATCATATGAAACCTCAACTTTCTCCCCGATATTGCGAGCAATCATATAAGGAGTCTTATATGTTAAGATATCCTTGGCCTTGCATGGTATGCCTTCTTTTTGAATCAGTGAAATCACACGAATGGACTTGATAGAATCTCCACCTAAACGAACAAAGTCATCATATAAACTAATTCCATCCTGATCAAGTACTGTTTCAAAAGCTTCAACGATTATTCTTTCAGTTTCATTTGTTGGAGCGACATATTGGGCACGTAAATTATCAGTTGAAACTTCAGGCAATGCACGCTTATCCACTTTACCGTGGACATTCATTGGAATTTCATCCATTTTAATTACATATGAAGGAACCATAAATGAAGGCTTGTTTTCATATACATGCTCCAAAACATTTTTCCTGAGTTTTTCCTCATCACAGTCGTTATCTACAACAACATATGCTACCAATTCATTATTGGACTCATGTTTTACCGTCTGGACACTAACGTTAGTCACATGATTCAATTGACGAATGACAGATTCGACTTCAGATAATTCTACACGGTTTCCTCTGACTTTTACTTGGGTATCGCGACGTCCGATAATTCCCAATGTTCCATCAGGCAATATTCTCACCATGTCACCAGTACGGAATAAAACTTCATAACCCTTGCTATCGTTAAATGGGTTTTTTACGAATGCTTTGGTGTTTTCCTCTTCCCTATTTAGATATCCTTCTGAAACTTGATAACCTGAAATGCATAACTCACCAACAGCTCCAATAGGCACACGCCTAAACTCATTATCCAAAATATATATCTTAGTATTGAAATTCCAAAAACCAATTGAAGACGAATCGATTTTTTTGTCATCATAAATTCCGGTAATAAACGAAAATACTTCCGTAAGACCAAATCCATTAATGAACATATAATCATTAGGATTATCAAATTCCCCTAGTTTTTCACCACCTACAGAAATAAGCTTCAATGGAGATTCTTTAATAGTTTCCATGTAAAGTTTTCCTACTTGTGTTATAATCAATGTAATTGTAACTCCCTGTTCAATAAAATAATCATTTAATTTTACCATATTAAATTTAACATCATTCGGAACTACAGATAAGCAAGCTCCTGTATAAAAACTTTGACATATTCCAAGTGAAGCTATGTTAAATCCAATTGTAGCAAATAAACCATAAACATCATCATTAGTTATATCATATTTAACGGCAGAGGATTCCACACTGTTTAAAATAGCATACCTTTTAATTTTTACACCTTTAGGAAGACCGGTGGACCCACTAGTATAAAGAATACAAGCAATATCTCCTTTAACCACAGGCAAACTATTTAACTCACCAATTTCTCCATTGACAATGTCGGAAATGTTTATGAGGATTGCATCATCATTTAGGGATTTGACACGATTATAAGTTCCATCACTAACAATAATAACATTAGCGTCAGTATCATTTAATATGAACTTAATACGTTCATCCGGATGGGCATCATCTAAAGGAACATATGCGGCGCCAGTTGATAAAACACCCAAAACACAGAACATATACAATTCAGACCGTTCAACTAAAAAAGCAACATTATCCCCTACACCAACACAAGCATCCTTTAAAGTGGTGGCGAGCTTATCTGAGATAAATGCACCTTGACTATAGCTATAAACCTTATCCTTATATGATACGAGAGGTTTGTTTGGATCTTTAAATAAATTAAAGTTAAATGCTTCCAGAATGTCATCGAACATCAATTTACGTTCAGTTTCATTATAACCGTCTAAAAGTTTTAAATCAGATTCATCAATATAATTAATATCTGATAACATCTTTTCATTAATTATGCCCTCCAATATTAATTTAAATGAATCGACAAAGTGTTTTACAAAATTGTCCGAGAATTTTTCAGAGTAGAATATTCGTATTTCCAGAATATCCTTTTTTGCATAATAGACCACTACTGAAAAATTATCCCACATATCCTTTTTCAACATTTCAAATTCCATATCAATTGTAGACGAAAAGATATCCTGTAAAACACCAAATGAAACTGAATTTTCCAGCTGATAATCAAACACCAATTCCATAAAAGAATACAAGTCAAATTTGCTTACATTATCGATTATATCACGGGAATAATTCATGAAAGATTCAACACTTTGATTGTCGCATTGCATAAGTACAGGAGATGTTTGGAAAAACATTCCAACTGAATCAGACAGACCCAGATGCGCCCTGCCATCAGTAATTAAATTAAATAGGACTTTAGGAGATCCTGTAAATCTTGATAGTGTATATGCAAATACGCTTGTGAAAAATTGTTCGTGAGTTATATTATGATTATCTAAAAATAAAGTTAAATTTTCTTCATCAATGCTGAATCGTTCAACATAAGATTTGGAGCTGTCTTCGGCAACGGAAAATACCAAATCATTTATGTCATCCCTTTCAGACAATATGTTGTTATAGAACTTTTGGGCATGATCCCTATATTCAGAATTATTTACAACTTCTTCAAATGATATTTGTCTTAAAATGCCGGTATCCACCAATTCAGTATTTTCATCATTCAAGATTTTTAATAAACTGTTTATTATTGTGTTGAATGAATTTGCATCAAAAATCAAACTGTGGAAATCCATACATAAAAATACTTTATTTTTATCTTCTACAATTAAAAAGCGGGACAGATACCTATTTAGTTCAAAAGGCCGGACAAATGTTTCAATGTCTTCCACTGACCCTCTCAGTATAGGGGGTTTGGCATCAAAACCTAATAAGTATCCCTCTTCAATAATACGTGAAGTTAAAATTGGATGTAATTTAAGTAATCTATTTATGGCTTTTTTAATTTTTGTTACAGAGTATAAATTTCCCAATCCTATTTTGAGAGGATTATTGTATCTAGTGCCAGGGGCATTTTGAGCATCTGAATAAACAATCCTTTGAGAGTCGGTTAATTCATATAACCCATTAAAATCATACTGATTTCCGATTGATAAAACTTCTAAATCTCCACAGTGTTGGTTGATGCCTTCCAAAACATTATCTATTAAATGTTTTATGTTTTCTATCATATATCGGATGTAAATATCTGAAAATATCTCATAATTATAGATGATATCGATTGAATCATTATATATATTGAATGTTAGAGCTGATCCGTCACCATTTTTAACATCAATATCATTTAAATTTGTGAAATCGTGTATTGCATAATAAAATGAATTGTCAACATAATCTTCAATACGCACTTTGGTATGATTTATGGCTTCTTCATAATTTTCTTGGATTCTGTTTAAATATTCTTCAAAGGTATCATTTTTATAATAATCTATCATCAACAAAGTATTTTTGGTATGTGGCCCAAAAACAACTTCATCAGTGTTGATTGATGATTTTAATAGACATCCTTCAGTTGAATCAGCACGGGACAGATACAGTGAAAAAATAGCAGTAAAAAAATTATATCTTGAAATTTTATGATTTTTTAGAAAAGTGAGAAGTGATTCGTTTTCAATCGAAAAGCCTATGCTTCGATAATTATTTGATTTTATATTGAAATATTTGACATAATCTTCAGCATCTAAAAGTTTATTGTTCCAATAGCTGCAATCATTTTCAAAATCCTGTGAATTTAAATATTCTTCATACTCTTCAAAATAAGGGCTAGTGGTTTTTGGAATATTGACTTCATAAGGGTTGTTGAATAACTCTTTGATGACGTTTATTGCTGAGTAGTCAAAGATTGAAGAGTGAATATTTGCTAAAATAGTTAATCCATTGTGTCTTTTTAGGACTAAAAATTTATATAATGGAACATTTATAATGTCCTTGAATGTGAATTTGAAAAAAGTACTCATTTCATTTTCAAATGCCTCATCACTAACTTCCTTGAGTTCATAAGCATTTTCATCATTTTTTTGACGATAAGAAATTAAATTATCATCAAAACGTAAATCCAACAAGTTTACAATCCTATTAAATATCATATCTAACTGCTTTTCGTCTATCTGTTCATGGTTAAAAGCAAACTTTATTTCATAAAATTTCATCATCACACCTTTGAATACAATTCACTTAATTATATATTATTATGTTTAACTATATTAATAATTTTAAAAATTTTCTTTAATAATTTTAAAAAAAATAAATAATATCTAATAATAGGATAGCGATAAAATTAATTACTGTGATTAAAAATATAATTATATATGAACATTAAAGCACCAATAATTATGGAGTTAGTTTTCATCGTGATTTCTGTTTTGGTATATATTACAACTTCCAACACATTTTTCATATTCAATTTCCTCTATATCGGAACTGCAATAGCTGTTGGACTGTTCATGATGGCTAGAAATAACAGATACGCAAGAAACCTGATTATGCTTGCAGTTGGATGTTACCTGTTTTTTTATGTTGGCATTTTAGGTCATGAAAACTTGTCCCTGTCCGGATTTTGGTATTATTTAAGTTTAGGTGTTTTTGAAGGTGCCGTTATTCATTTTCTAATTGCAAAGATTCTTGGGCCATTACTGTTTGGCCGTGGATGGTGCGGCTATGCCTGCTGGACAGCAATGATATTGGATTTGCTGCCTTATAAAACCCCTCAAAACGAAAGGAAACCGTGGGGGTATGTCAGATACATATTATTTGCAGCAATATCATGCAGTGTATGTTCACTAATTGTTTTTAAAGTTGCTAATCTTGATTCGATGATATTTTTCCTGTTTATTTTAGGAAATATTATTTACTATATTCTTGGGATTGCTATGGCATTTTATCTTAAAGATAATCGTGCGTTTTGCAAATATGTATGTCCGATTACTGTATTTTTAAAGATTTCAAGTTACTTTTCACTTTTAAGAGTTAAAGTTAATGAAAATAAATGCATCAGTTGTGGCAAATGTGTAAGAGCATGCCCGATGGATGTTGAAATGTTAAACAATTCCAGAAAAAGAAAAAACGGTACGGAATGCATATTGTGCCTTGATTGTGTTCACAGTTGTCCGAATGATGCTCTAAAATTATAAACAGGTTTAATTTGAAAAATTAAGTATTTTCACTCATCAATAAAAAAAATTATTGTATTATAAATTAATAAATTTTTAAAAATTAAAATTGTTATATTATAAGTTAACAAATCTTGTTTGTGAATCAATATAGCTTGGATCATCAATTTCCTTTACAACATCATTATCTTTAACATCACCAATCAGCAATGGCGAATCAGGATTATGCAATTTCTGGTTCCTTGGACTGGTTTCATGTTGAAAATGGCATGAGAATCACTCCCCAATCCCCATATTATATTAACCAATTACCAGTGAATTATGTTTACAGCACGGATTTAGAACTATCTAAAAAATCTTTAAAAAAATAAATGGGTTTGATAATCCCATTTCAAAATTTTAATTTTTAATTGTGATTACAGTACTATTCAAACCCAATACTCTTGCATAATCAACTTTATCTGCAATTTTCAGCAACAGAGCAATATTATCAAACTTATTGTTTTCCCTTTTAGTAGTAGGGTTAAACTCCACACCTTGGTCTTTAATGGAAATTAAAATATTTTCACTTTTAATTTTAACTAAAACATCTATTGGTCCAAGTTTTTCATTGGTGTTTACTATAGTTACAAGCATTTCTTCAATAGCCAATGCCACTCTTGTTGAAATTAAGTCACTGATGCCCATTGACTTAAGATAGCCCCGAACTTGATGAACCAAATCTACAATCTCATTATTATTAGCATTTACAGATAAATCAAGCACATTTTCCTTGTCTTGCTTTTTAAGCAAAAAGAAACCTGAATATTCACCATTGGTTTTTCTTTCCGTGTATTTTGAGTAAGCAAACATGAAAATTATTGCAACAATCTCAGCAATTAAAAATGCAATCCATATACCTGTAGATCCCAATAAAGGAATGAGCAATATTGCAACACCTACAGGAACGATAAAACCTTCAATAATGGAAATCATAAAGGAATATCTCTCCCGTTTAATGGCTTCTGCATAGTATGTCATTACAAAACAAACGACAAGGCCCATGAAACTTAATGAATACAACCTGATTGCATCAGTTACAATAGGAATATCTGCAGGATTTTTAATACTGAAAAGAAACAGTAAGCCATCCGGATAAATGATAAATATTGACATTAGAATTGCACTAGAAATTATGGCAAATTTAATAGCCCTTTTTATTGTGTATCTAACTGAAGCATAATCTTCCTCCTGATAATATACCGATACAATTGGAGCCATTGTTTGGCTTATTCCTATTGCAAACATATAAATCAAAAATGAAACATTGTCACAAACACTGAATGCTACAAGACCCACACCACCAATTACAATTTGAATCAAATAGTTAATAATAAATAATTTTAACGTTATGAAAAGTTGTATTGAAGCAGGAGGAAAACCTGAAACAATAATATCCTTTAAGTATGAAATGAATTGATTGAATTTGATTTTTGAAATTGATAACATCTTAAGAGTGCGTTTACTACTCAGGAAATAATATGAAATAACAACTGAAGCGGCAATATCTCCAAATACAGTAGCAAGAGCAGCACCACCAATACCCATTCCAAAAAAGCGGATAAAAACGAAATCCATAGCTATATTTACCAAATTAGTAATTATAACTGCAATTAAAGGCAATCTAGGTATTCCATCAGCACGTATAAAATATGACATACTCATCAGATAACACATGAATGGAATTCCAATTAATGTAATGAAAAGATAATTTTTTACAAGAGAAACTAATTGAATTCCTCCATTTTTAGTGGCAATGCATAAAAATTGAGCAATAGGATCGATAAATACCATTCCTAAAACTGCAAATATAATTCCAAAAATTACTAAACTAATTATTGAAACCGTAAAATAAGCATTGCCTTTAAAATTATCATATTCAGCTTTCGATGAAGACATCAAAACACTGCCTCCCATTCCAATAGCCCAATAAATTAAATTTACAAATGTGACAACAGGAACAACAACCTGTATCGCAGCCAAATTAAAAGAACCTACTAAAAAACTTACGATTAATGCATCACAAAATATACATATATTATTTGCCATAGCCGTAAGTAATGTAGGCAATAAAAATTCATTGAATTTACTTTTTAATAAATCATATTTTCTTTCATACATACAAAACACCCCATTACCTTAATCAAAAAAAGTTAAATCATTTAAATAGCCTATAAATGTATAAATATACTCTTTTGATATTATAGGCCATTTAACACCTAACCTGTACAATACTTGGATAGTGTATTCATTTTCACAATCAAGCCAAACTTTTTTAAATTTACCTGATCCAATAGAAGTGATAAAACCTGATACTCCATCTTGTTTATCTTTATCATTTAAAGTCTGATTGAGATAGTATTCATATTCCTCGTCTTCAACAGCTTCAATTTCAAGACCCAATGGTTTAATAATATCCACTATGTTCCCAAAACAAATTTTGTAATGTTGATACGGATGGAAAACAACACATTCTTTAGGTGTTTTTGATAATTCAACAATAGATTTGGCCGTTACATCAATCGGACTTAATTCATCGGCATCACTTAACATTGAATAAGGAATTTTACCTATAGTAACGAAAGCTTTAAGCCTATTGATAAACCCATTTGTATCGAAATTAAGTTGGAATTCACCATCATCGCTTCTAGCCATTAGGTTTCCTACCCTCATGATTTTAACAGACAAATCATCCTCGACTGCTGCTTCTAGAACAGCCCTTTCTGCTAAAAATTTGCTTCTGAGGTATTGGTTATCAATACCTTGCCCAATGAATAAATCTCGTTCATTAAACATATAATCTTCCGGAGGGAAATTATTTATACTTTCACCTGCAACACTGTAGGTTGAAACTTGCACATATTTAGCATTTTTTAATTTAGCAAATTCTAAACCATTCAACACTCCACCAAAGTTTATATCTTCAATATCAGTACCTGAAGAGAAATGTTTAACATTTGCAGCACAATTGAAAATTGTGTCAATATCATGTGAAATTAATTTTTCAAAATCCGCATAATTAGTTATATCGCCTTCAACAACATGCAATCTATTATTGAATAAGTTTTCATAGCTTTCTGAGAAATAATAGAACAATAACGATTTTAATCTTTTATCTGCAGATAAATTACTTCTTGATCTAATTAAACAATAAACATTACTGTCAGTATTTTCCAATAATTCTCTCAAAACATGAATACCTAAAAATCCGGTCGCCCCAGTTAATAAAACATCACCCAAGTCATCATCATTTTCACCTTTAATGAAATTATCCAAAGTATTTTTCTTTAATAGTTCATTAATTTCAGAATAATCATAATCAAACTCTTCACTAAGTGAAACATCCAAGTCATCATCAGTTAAAATAAATTCTGCAATCTTACGAGGAGTTGGATTATCAAAAATATCCCCATAACTAATATTGAAGTTTCGATTTAATGCTGCAAGAGTGATTTTAGTTACAAGTAAAGAGGTTCCACCCATTTCAAAGAAATTATCTGTTACTCCAACCTTATCAAGAGATAAAACTTCTGCAAAGGTATCGGCAAAGAATGCTTCAATATCATTTTCAGGAGCAACATATTCTGTAATTAAAACAGGTTCTGGCAAATTCTTTAAATCTGTTTTACCATTTAATGTTTGTGGCATTTCATCTAATTCCATATAAACTGTAGGAACCATATAATAAGTTAATTTTGAATTTAAATATTCCTTTAAAGCTGCAATATCAATAGAATACCCTTCCTCATCAGTTTTAAACTCATCATAAACTGTAAAGTATGCACACAAATGATCATTGTTTTTAATCTTTTTAACAACAACCGCAAGATGTTCAATACCTTCAAATTCTTTTATAGCAGTTTCGATTTCTCCAATTTCTATTCTCAAACCTCGAAGTTTAATCTGATTATCCATTCTACCTATTATAACATATTCATCATCTTCCGTGATTTTAGCAAGGTCTCCGCTCCTGTAAAATCTAATTCCATTGATTTCCATATACGATTCAGCATTCTTTTCAGGACTGTTCAGGTATGCTCTTGAAACACCTTTTCCTGCAATGCACAATTCTCCGATTACATTTGGAGGAAGAGGATTGAAGTCTGCATCCATAATCTCTTCATATACATTCAATAATGGTTTTCCTACACGGATTTGTGAGTTTTCAAGCAAAAGGCCATTGCAATAGACTGTTGTTTCAGTTGGTCCGTAAAGGTTGTAAATTTTTCCATTGGAGTTTTGGGAAAGCATGTCAAATAGTCTAGGAGGGAATGCTTCACCTGCAATCAAGAATGCTTTAAAATCACACATTGCCTGTCGGAAGGATTCAATTTCCATATATTGGAGCAGACGTGAAGGTGTGGACACATAAACATTTGCACCAGTTCTTTTAATCAAATCCAGTGTTGCAATAGGATCTTTGTATTCATTGTCATCTGCAAAGGCAACAGGAATACCATTTAAAAGAGATCCCATTATTTCCTGTTCAAATACATCGAAAGCAATGGTTGTTGTAGATAAAAACTTGTAATTCTCCTTTTCGAGATTGGTGACCATTTCATAAGTATACAAATTATCCGGATGAGGATAGACAAGGTTTGCTACGTTTCCATGTTCTAGCATTACACCTTTTGGAAGTCCTGTGGAACCGGAAGTATAAATGATGTATGCCAAATTATCACCTGTAACATCAACGACAGGGTTGGAAATATCCTCCTCTTCGAGCAATTCACTAATATGGAGCAGTTTATCTGAATAAGCGGACAAATCAATATTTTTAATATCCACAATATCATCAATGATAATGAATTTAGATTCACTATCGATTAAGACATGTTCTATACGGTCAGATGGATAGTCTGAATCAACAGGAATGAAGCATGCTCCTGCCTTTAAAATTCCAAAAATTGTAGCAAAAACACTGCTGTCACGTTTTAAAATTAACATGACCTTATCTTCAATTCCAACACCCCTTTTGATTAAGCCATGAGCAATGCGATTTGCCTTCTCATTCAAGTCATTGTAAGTGAATTCACCATCAGATGCAGTTAAAATTACTTTCTCACCATTTAATTCAACCTGTTTTTCAAAAATCCTATTTAATCTGGATTCTTCGATTTCAACATATTCCAAATCATCAACACTCTTAAGACCCCTTTCAATGATGGACACATCTTTTAATAAAACATTCGCCAATTCTCCAGAGCCATACTTAATTAACTTATTTAAAACAATGCTGATGCTGTCTAAAAATGTGTTTACTAATAGAGAAGAATATAATGCGTCATTATATTGGCATGTAATATCATATTTTCCATTGCTTTCAGACACAAACAGACTCAACTTGAATTGCAAATCTTCATATTCCAATCCTTCACGTTCAACAACCTTTCCATTAATCTCAATCTCTTCTATAATGTCACCATTAAAGGCAAATAAAAATTCAGGAACAATTCCATATTTATTTACAATTTCAGTTAACGGATATGATGAATGAGATAATGTACTTACCCATTCCTTATTGATATATTCAAAATATTGCCTGAAACTTAAATCGCTATTTAATTCCAAAGACAGTGGCAAGGTCTTAACCATCATGGCCAATGTATTTTGCTCATCGGGAGAAAATCTTCCATTTGTAATTGTTGCAAACAAGAGGTTTCTGTTATTGACAAATTTTGAAAATACAAAACTTGAAACAGAGAGGAATAAATTATTTGGAGTAATGGATGCATCATTACAGAATTCATCTATCATCTCTTTGTCGATTACATTGGATAATGAACGAGATTGTCCTTCCTCTTCAATACCATTTAAATCCGGAGAAATTAAACTGCCTTCATCATAGTCTTTAATTTTATTAAAGAAGTACATTTCTGATTCTTTATAATGTCTAGATTTTTGAACTTTGACTTCTTTTTGAGAATATTCATAACCATTAAGAGGTTCCAAATCGTTTTTATCAAATTCCAAATCAGGATCATCATAAACTGAAGCTATTTGTCTAAATAAAATATTTAATGATGTTCCATCCACTATAATATGATGGAAATCACAGAGAAGAGAAACATTATCATTATTTTTGATAATTTTAAATCTGAATAGGGGACCTTCACTTAAGTCAAACGGTTTAACAAATTCCTTTTTGAACTTCTCATCAACATTATCCACTTCAACAAGTTCAATCAAGTCATCAATGATTAGATTATCTTGCCTTTCTTGATATACAATACCATCTTGCATAACAATTCTTGTTTTTAAATATGGATGGTAATTAATTACTTTTATAATAGCTGATTTAAGCCTGTTTTCATCAATATCATCTCCAAAATCAATGTATTTTGGAAGATTATAGTTTACTTTATCTAAGTCTTTAACACAATCAAAGTAAATTCCCAGCTGATTTGGAGTTAATTCGTAATATTGAGATTCATCTTCCTCAAATTCGCCAGAAATATCATCATATCCTTCATTAATCTCGATATTTTCAACGATGCTTCGGATTGTCGGATTTTGAAGGATACTAGTGATATTGATTTCCTTATCAAGGGTGTTGTAAATCTCAGTGCTTAAACCCATCATAGTCAATGAGGTGAAACCTATTCCATAAAGATTGTCAGTGACTCCAAAATCATTGAAACCTACAATTTCGGCACAAATTTTAAAAATGCTTTCTTCAAGTTCATTTTCAGGCATTATACGTTCTGTGCTTATTTCTGGAGATGGTAAATTTTTTGTATCTATTTTTCCATTCGGTGTTTTAGGCATCACATCAAGTTGAGTGAATGAAGTAGGAACCATATACCTCATTAATTTGGTTGAAAGATACTCTTTTAATTTTTCAACATTGATTTCATCACGACCGGTATAATAAGCGCACAGATTGTCTTGGTTATTGATTTGCTTAACAGTCACCACTACACTTTCAATATCAGGATATTTAGAAATTGCTGATTCGATTTCACCCGGCTCGATTCTTTGACCCCTGAGTTTGATTTGCTTATCTTTTCTTCCAATTATTACCAATTCCTCATCGGAATTTTTATAAGCCAAATCACCAGTTTTATAAAACCTCAAATTATTAACAGTTATAAACTCTGATTCATTTAATTCAGGCCGATTTAAATATCCCGGAGAAGTTTGAACACCTGCTGTACAAATTTCACCAGTAATATTGTTAGGCAGTGGATTTCCATCAATATCTATTATTAAATCAATATTATTTGGAATAGGAGTTCCTTCAGTTATTTCTTCACTATCAATCAATTTTTGATGTGTCGCTATTGTGTTTTCAGAAGATCCATAGGAATTGAATATCTTAGCAGTAGTGCATTCAATCAAATCATCATAAACAGATGGGATAAATTTCTCCCCACCGATGATTATAACCTTGAATTGATCCAACAAATCTTTAAATTCAATGACTTTCATGTATTCCTGAATTCTTGATGGAGTTAAAGATAAACCATCAACTTGAGATTCTTTAATTAATCTGATGAGTTTGGATAAGTTCTTAGACTCTTCATCACTGGTCAATGTTATTTTTGTACCGTTAATGATTGTGGCTAATGCTTCTCTTAAAAATGCAATGAATGTGGTTGTTGTTAATGACAACATGTTTGAAACATCATTCTGTATAGCATGTATCGCAATATTGTCCTCACTAGGAGTTATATAATTAATTAAACCTTTATGATTAATTTTTACTCCTTTTGGCTTTCCTGTTGAGCCTGAAGTATAGACAATACATGCCAAATCATCAGGCTTAATGTCAATATCCAAATTGGCATTATTATCATTAGCCAATAATTCATCTACATTTGACTGGATTATAAGTTTTGCATTAGTGTCCTGTCTTATAAATTCAGTTTGCTCTTCGGGCTGTTCGGTTGATACAATAGTAAAAGAAGCGCCTGCTTTTATAGCCGCATAAATAGCAGATATCAATTTGGATGACCTTTCAAGTTTTAAAATGACATGGTCTCCAGGACTTATTCCCAAATCAACTAAACTGTTTGCAATTTTATTTGCCTGAGAATTCAATTGATTATATGTTAATGTTTGTCCATGATCCAACAAGGCAATATTTTCGCTGTATTTTTCAGCAGTTTCCTCAAACAATTCTTTCAGACTTGTATTAATTTCAATTTTTTCAAAGGAGTTATGAATCTCACATAATTCCTCTATTTTTTCGTCAGACAACATTGATATTGCTTCAATTGGAGCATCAATATCCTTTTGTAATTTTTTAACCATCAATTTAATATTATTTGTCAAATCTACAATAAAATCAGAAGAATAAAGAGCATCATTATATCTTAAAAATATTAGGTAATTCTCTCTATTTTCTTCAATGTAAATACTTAAATTGAATTTTGGTAAATCAAGTGAAAGGTCTGTGATATTTAATGAATTTATTTTGCCTTCCTCATTGATTATCTGGTCATATTCATTAATTCCCACTTGATACGCGTAGTAAATATTTGGATTGATGTTATATTGTTCAAATAATTTGGTATAAGGGTAATTTTCATGATTTACTGTTTGGGTTAAGGTATTCTGGATAGAATCGAAATATTCACCCACACTTTGAGTTGCATCAATCTTATGAATGAGAGGCAGAGTCTTGACAATCATAGCAATGGTATTTTCATAATTAGGATCCAATCTTCCACTTGAAATGGTTGCAATTAACATGTCCCTTGTATATGTGTATTTGCTCAATGTTAAAAGGGATGCAGCCAAGAAAAGATTATTCGGAGTGATATTATATTTCTTACAATATTCATCAATAGCCTCCTTACTCATCTGATTATAATATTCACCCAATCTAGCGTTTTCAATAGGTTTACTTATATCCGGAGCAATATCTGTACTAATGTCAATCTCGGTTATTTTGGAATTGAAGAATTCTTCAGATTCCTTGAAAGAATCCAATTCCATTTGTCTGTAATCTTCAAGAATATATTCAAAACCAGTATATGTCTCTTCTAACAATTCATCTCCATGATATGCATTAATTAAATTTCTAATGAATACATTAAATGACATACCATCAAAAATAATATGATGAACATCTAAAAGCAATGTGGTTTGATTATCATAATTATATATTTCCGCTCGGTAAAGTGGAGAATCATGTAAATTGAAGGGTTTTGCGAATTCTTCCTGAAGTTTTTTACTACATTCCTTATTTATAATATTCACATTTACTTCAGCATCATCCTGACGTTTAATCCGTACTTCACCATCTTTTTGTGTTATGATGCTTTTTAAATAGCTGTGGTGATTAATTACTTTTATAAAAGATTCTTTTAATTTTTCAGGATTGATATCCTTACCCATTTCAATAACGCTAACCATATTATAAACTAACTTGTTAGGATTTTTAACAGATTCAATGTAAACGTTTAACTGATTATGGCTTAATGGGTAATATTCCTGTTTTTCATAATTAATTTTTTCAACATTACCTTCATTATTTAAAAGATTTTCCAAATCACAAATATTTTCTGCATCCATCAATGATTTAAAAGATAATGAAATATTAAAACTTGAATATATCTCATGTGAAAGTTTCATTAATGACAATGATGAAAAACCCAAACTGAATAGACTATCCGTAACACCAAATTCTTTGAAATTCAGAATTTCACTACATATGTCATATAACATTTTTTGAACATTATTTTTTGGCAATACATATTCAGTTGTTAAAATTGGTTCCGGTAAATTTTTAATATCTGTTTTGCCATTTGGTGTTTTTGGAATCTCATCCAATTGCATAAATACTGTTGGAACCATGTAACGAGTGAGGCGGCCCTTTAAGAATTTTTTTAAATCATCACTATCAATTACCTCACTAGCAGTATAATATGCACATAAATGGTCATTATTGTTTATTTGTTTAATTACTACAACGGCTTGCTTAATATCGGGATATTTATTTATATTGGATTCAATTTCACCAATTTCAATTCTCAATCCTCTCAATTTAATTTGATTATCAATTCTTCCTTTAATATCAATTTCGCCATTTGGAAGCTCAATAGCATAATCTCCACTCTTATAATATGGAATGCCATTGATGGTTGAAAATACTTCTTTGGTTTTTTCAGGTAAGTTGTAGTATCCTTTACCTACACCAACCCCACCAATGTATAATTCACCCATAACTCCTAAAGGCAATAACTTACCATCAATATCACGAACATCAGCCATATAATTATCTAAAGGAAGTCCTACAGTCAGATTATTAATATCCGTCACTTCTTTGTTGTTAGATGTGATTGTTGTTTCTGTTGGACCATAACTGTTATAAACAATTGCATCAGAGTATTTTCTTAAATCTTCAAATACTCTAGCTGAAAATTGCTCTCCACCTATGAAAATACATTTTAAACAAGAAATCGCATTACAGAATTCATTAACCTCAAGATAGGATGCAAGTCTTGAAGGAGTAATATCCAAAACTTCAGGTTTGGTTTCCTCAATTAACTTAATTAATTTCGGAATGATTTTAATTTGAGCATCATCAGCCAATATCAATTTCAAACCATTTGAGAGAGATGTCAGGATATCATCAACAGACACATCAAAGGAAATTGTTGTGATACAAAGTAAACTTTCATAGGTTGATTTAGGGTTTTGAACCTGATTGCAAATGTTTTCATGAGAAATCATTACCCCCTTAGGATTGCCAGTAGAACCTGAAGTATAAATCATATATGCCAAATCATCAGCTTCCACGTTTACATCAGGATTTTGAGTGTTTTCTTCTTCAAGCAGCTCATTGATATCTAAAAAGTTTTTTCCTGACCTGTCAGAAATAATATAATCTGCTTGACTGTTTTCAAAAATATAACTAATTCTCTCATCAGGATATTCAGGGTCAATAGGAATAAATGCACAACCCGCCTTCAGAATTCCTAAAATAGAAGCAATTAAATTACTATCCCTTGAAAGCATTACTAAAACATTATTTTTCGGTTCAACACCTCTATTAATTAAAGCATTAGCAATAATATTTGCTTTTTGGTCCAATTGCTTATAAGTTAATATGACATCACTTGCAACAAGAGCAATATTATCTGGATTTTCACTGACCTGTTTTTCAAAGCGTTTATGCAAAATTGGATTTTCAACAGGCACAAAAGTAGGAATCTCTTCACGTGCACTTAATTCAATTTCATTAATCTTTAATTGCTCGATATTTTCATTTATAAATTGATTTAATGTTGATAAAACACTTTCCAAGAAAGTTTTAATATATTCTTTAGTGTACAAACTGTCATTATATAAAATAACTAATTCCATACAGTCTTCATTTTCATTAACATCAAAAGTTATTTTATAATTTGTTTCAAGGGAATTCAAATTTTTAATTCTATAGACTTTATCATCCAATTTGATATTTTCATTTTCAAGATTGTTATATGTGTACATGAATTCAGGTTTCAAATCAAATTCTTCAGCTATTTTAATATATGGATAATTACTATGCTTTATTGCATTTTTCCACAACTTATCAATTTGATTAAATAATTGCCTTACGGAAATATTCCTGTCTTCATTAATAGAAACAATTGGGAATGTTTTAACTAGAAATGATTGTGTATTCAAATAATTAGAATTTATTCTTCCATTAAATATGGTTGTCAACAGAGTTTTATCATTAAATGTGTACTTATTTAAAGTCAGTATGGTACTGGCCATGAACAATGTGTTTGGAGAAATTCTATTATCCGCACAGAATTTCTTTATTGGCTTTGAATCAATGCTTTTAAAGACTGATTCCAAATGGCCCTCCTCTTGATCATTGTTTAAATCAGGAACCAGTATAGTTGAGTCAACTTCCTTGGTTAACTGGTCATGGAAATATTTTTTGCTTACAACATACTCTTCACTATTTTTGGCTTCTTTTTCAATTAAAGAGCAAATATAACCATTGAAAACCTCTGGTTCTATTTCTTCACCATTATATGCATTAGCAAAGTTATTAAATAATAAATCAATGGATTCGCCATCAGATATTATGTGATGTATATCAAAGAATAAAATTGTTTCACTATCTGTTTTATAGATTTTAACCCGGAACAATTGATTATCTAATAATTCAAATCTTTTGACATTTTCTTTTTCAATTTCTTCATCAGAAATCTCATTTATTTCGACAATAGGAATTTCATCAATAGCTATCGAATCATCACGTTTATGCATCAATTGTCCATTATGGAGGACTATTCTGGTTTTAAGATAAGGATATGAGTCAATTGTTTTAATAATGGATTCTTTAAGTTTATATGGATTGATACTGCTGTCAAACCTTACTACAGATGGAAGATTATACTGCACTTCATCAGGATTTTGAGCACACTCGTAATATACGCCCAATTGATTATCCATCAATGGGTAAAAGGTAATTTCTGTTGAAGACTTTATTAAATCATTTAAATCATTATCAAATCCCGCATTATCAATCTGATTAGCGACATTTCTTATTGTAGGATTCTCCATCAATTCATGGATATCCAAATTAACATTGAATGATTCATAGATATCTGCGTTAAATTTCATTAGTGATAATGAAGTAAATCCAAAGGCATACAAATCATCAGTAACACCAAAACTATCAATATTTATAAATTCCGAAAGCATTTCAAATAATTTCTCTTCAGTTTCACTTTCAGGAGCGACATTTTCAGTTATTAAAATTGGTTTGGGCAGATTTCTAATATCAGTTTTACCGTTTGCAGTTTGAGGAATTTCATCCAATTCCATATAAACTGTAGGAACCATATAATAAGTTAATTTTTCATTTAAATGTTCTTTTAATTTAGCAATATCAATTGAATAATCCTGACCTTCCTTTTTAAACTCATCAAAAACAGTATAGTAAGCGCATAAATAATCTGTACCTTTAATATTTTTTAAAGCTACAACAATAAATTTTATACCTTCAAATTCTTTAATGGCGGATTCAATTTCACCTATCTCAATTCTGAATCCTCTAAGCTTAATCTGATTATCCATTCTTCCAAATATATAGTATTCCCCATCTTCAGTGACCTTTGCAAAGTCTCCAGTTCTATAAAATTTAACTCCATTAATCTCAGCATATGCTTCGGCATTCTTTTCAGGACGGTTCAGATATTCTCTTGAAACCCCTTTACCTGCAATACACAATTCACCAATTACATTTGGGGGCAAAGGATTCAAATCTTCATCCATAACCTCTTCATAAACATTCAATAATGATTTTCCTACACAAATTTGTGAGTTTTCAAGCAAAAGGCCATTACAATAGACTGTTGCTTCTGTTGGTCCGTAAAGGTTGTATATTTTTCCATTGGAATTTTCGGAAAGCAAATCATATAGTCTAGGAGGAAATGCTTCACCCGCAATCAAGAATGCTTTAAAATCGTACAGTGCTTCCCGCATAGATTTAATTTCCAAATATTGAAGCAAACGTGAAGGTGTCACTACATAAACATTTGCACCCGTCCTTTTAATCAAATCCAGTGTCGCAACAGGGTCCTTGTATTCATTGTCATCTGCAAAGACTACAGGAACACCATTTAAAAGAGATCCCATTATTTCCTGTTCAAATACATCGAAAGCAACAGTTGTTGTGGATAAAACCTTGTAATTCTCCTTTTTGAGATTGGTGACCAGTTCATAAGTATGCAAATTGTCCGGATGAGGATAGATGAGGTTTGCTACATTTCTATGTTCCAGCATCACACCTTTTGGAAGACCTGTAGAACCTGAAGTATAAATTATATATGCCAAATTCTCAGGCAAAACATCAACGGTTGGATTAGAAATATCCTTTTCTTCAAGCAATTCACTGAACTGCAGCAGTTTATCTGAGTAAGAGGACAAATCAATATTTTTAATATCAACAATATCATCAACAATGATGAATTTTGACCCACTATCAGTTAAAACATGCTCAATACGGTCAGAAGGATAGTCAGAATCAACAGGAATAAAACAAGCCCCTGCCTTTAAAATTCCAAAAATTGAAGCAAAAATACTGCTGTCACGTTTTAAAACAATCATGACCTTATCTTCAATTTCAAGCCCTTTTTTAATTAAAGCATGAGCAATACGGTTAGCTTTTTCATTTAACTCATTATAAGTATAGCTGCCGTCACTGGCAGTTAAAATTACTTCATCACCATGCAATTCAACCTGCTTTTCAAAAATCTTGTTAATTCGGGATTCTTCAATTTCAACATATTCAAAATCATCAACACTTAAAACTTCACGATTTACAATGGAGATATCCTTAAGGAAGGTATTTTCAAAATCTTCTTTTGACAATTTAATTAACTTATTAAAAACAATTAAAACACTGTTTAAAAAGGTACTAATTATTTCAGGAGAATATAGTGCATCATTGAACTTGCATATAATTTCAAAATAATCATTTTTTTCAATTACATTAAAAATGATATTATAATTATTTTCAGAAACATTTTGATTATTGAACTGATATAATAATTTAGGATTAAAACCCATTTCATCGACAATCTTTGACAATGAATCATTGTAGTTTACTGAATTTGACCAAGTATCATTGATTTGATTTAAAAAAGATTTAACAGCCAAATTTGTATCTAAATTTAAGATTAATGAATATTCATCAAATGAATTTCCAGTAATCATCATACTATTTGAGATAAATAAATTTTTATTATAAACAAATTTTGACAGCACAAAACTGAAAATAGATAAAAACAGGATATTTGGCTCAATATCCAAGTCTACACATAATCTATTTATATCTTCACAATCAATAAATGATGAAATACTATGCATTGAACCTTCAAACTCATCCCCATTTAAATCAGGAGTGATAAATGTTTCTTCATCAATTTCAAAAATTTGCTTTCTGAAAAATATTTCAGCATCAGCTGAATCTTTAAAAATACCTTTTAATGATAATTTTTCTGAATCCATTGAAAAAAAATCCCCTTTAAAATTTATATTATATAATTTTATTAATTAAAATATATATTTTTTATAATTTTTGACTTTTCGGCACTTTCAAGAACTTAAGTGATTTTTAGTAAATCGCGTTGTCTCATCCTAATACTTTAATTTTAGATTAAATCTTTTTAAAATTATTTATCTGTTTTAAATAATTTTTTTATGTGTTTTAGAAGTTTTTATGGAGCATTTTTCGATTTTATTGGATGTTATTGCTATTATTGAGTCCGTGAGATGATTTGTGAGTTTTTTGAATTCAGGAATTATTAATTTGGAGATTAATTTGCGAATAACTGATGAAACATTAGAATTTATAAAAAAGTAGCGAAATTATCCACTACTTTTTAGTGAATTTTGTTTCATAGGTAAAGAAGCAACCAAGTTTCATCAATTGACGACAAATTATATTGAAGTATAAGCTGACTAGTCTTCACTTTAGAATTGTCCCATATCATTCCCAAACTAAAAAAAATTCAGACCCCTAAATTTTTTATCTGAATTAAAGAATAATGTTCGTGTTTTATAGAATTTGAATAATATTTATATATAAAAATATAATAATTTAAATGTAGAACATTAAACTATTTTTATTGAAACTTAATGATTATCTACACAATTTTAATATAGGGGATAAACAAATGAAGAAAATAAAAATTCTTCTTGTGTTGACTGTACTATTCATTTCTATTAGTGCTGTTTCGGCTGAAGGGAACTTTACAGCACTTCAAGATGAAATTAATTTAAGTACTGAGTGTGTAGAAATAACGCAAGATTATGTGTATAATAATGAGACTGATGCAAACATTAGTTATGGAATCACAATAGAAAAAAATGATTTTACTATAAACGGTAACGGACACACAATTGATGGAAACGGCCAAACAAGAATATTTAATATTAGGGGAAATAACGTGACAATTAAAAACCTTAATATCATAAATGGAAAAGCTGTTTATGGAGGAGGTATTTTTATCAATCGCGGCATTGAACTTACAACTAACAATGTAACTTTTGAAAATAATAATGCCAGTGAGTTCGGCGGAGCCATTCTAAATTTGGGAGAGTATGAGAGTATCAATGACAAATTTACCAATAATTATTGTGTCAAAGGTGCTGCAATCTATAGTCAGGGAGAAACAAACATAAAAAATGGAACTTTCACTAGTGATATTGAATTAAAATGGGGTTTTATCAACATTTTTGCTTGTTCACTATTCATTGAAAATACAACTTTTGCAAATGCAACCTCCAAATATTCAACTGCGATTAATTCTGTTCAAGGTAAAATAAAAATTAAAAAATCTGATTTTTATAACTTGACTGCAATAATGACAGCAGGATCAATAGGAGTTAAATTACTTTTCGACGAAGTTGAGATAGAAAACTCTAATTTTATCAATACATGCTCCGGGAAAAATGGTGGGGCAATTTTTGCCGATGTTGGAGGTGAAAAAGGAGAAGGTAACGGAACTATTAAAATTATGAATTCCCAGTTCATTAATTGTTCTTCAGAATTTGGTGGAGCTTACCTTCAACTAGCAGGAAAATTAGTTATTGACAATACAAACTTTACTTTAAATAAAGCAGCATTTGATGGAGGATCCATTTATACTTCCTGGACAAATCAAGTCAATATTTCCAATTCAAGATTTTTTTCAAACAGCGGACTTTATGAAAATTTTTCAAATGGAGGTGCATGCTACTTTGATTTGGGAAAAATTATCATAGATTCCTGTACTTTTGAAAATAACGAAGCAAGCGAAGGTTCATCAATTTATGCATATGACTGCAAAATAGATTTATCCAAAAATTATTTTAATAATCCTGCAGAAAGTGGTGTAAGTATTTACACAGTATATGACAAATCATATACAGAAAGAGGTAATAATTTCACAAATGATGAATTATCCCTAAACAATACAAACTACGAATTGACTGTTGAATCATCCCAAATGAAATTTGATTTGATAAACAACACGATAAATGTGGTGACTCTTCCAAAAAGATTTGACTTACGTGATTGGGGATGGGTTTCCCCTGTTAAAAATCAGGGCTCTATGGGTGCTTGCTGGGCGTTTGGTGTAACAGCAGCACTAGAATCATCATTAATTAGGTTTACCAATATTACTTATGATTTTTCAGAAAATAACCTTCAAAATACTATGTTAAAATATTCAAAATACGGTGAAGAAATCTTTGATGAAGGTGGAAACGTAATTTTAGCAGCGAACTATTATTCCAGTTGGCTTGGTGTGTCACCTACTGAATTTGATACTTATGACGAACTTGGAAAAATATCTCCTTTAATTGCTACTCCACAGGATTTGCATATGAAAGATATGTTATTTATTTCAGAAAGAAAAAATTCAACAGATAACAATGGAATTAAAGAAGCAATACTTAAATATGGAGGTATAGCAGTAAATTATTTCCATGATAACCAATATTTAAACACTACAACATATGGATATTACAATAACAAAAATATAACTATGAATCATGTAGTATGTGCTGTTGGATGGGATGATGATTATCCTGCTTCATACTTCCCTACAACCGCTCCGGGAAATGGAGCATTCATCATAAAAAACAGTTGGGGAACTGAATTTGGAGATGATGGATATTTCTACATATCATATTATGATGTATCTTTCTGTACTGTTTTTGAATCTATGGGATTTATTTTGAAAAATACTGAAGATTATGATAAACTTTACCAACATGAAATCAGTACAAATTATAAAACAAAGAACAGCACATATTTTATGAACAAATATGTTGCAAAAGAAAATGAATTAATTGCAGCTGTTGGAACAATATTTAATAATAACCCCTATGAAATTTCAATATTCATAAATGGTGAAAATGTATACAATCAAAGCGGCATAAGCGATTACTATGGATATTCAACCATTAATTTAAATAAATGCATCCCAATTAAGATGGGGGATGAATTTTCAGTGATGATTAAAAGCAATAGTATGTATATGAGTACAATAAGGGGTCATGTAGAACCAAATGTCACATTTGTAAGTGATGATGGTAACAACTGGACAGATTTATCTGAAAATAATGAATCAGCAATTATAAAAGTTTATACTAAAAATTTACCTTTCTACACTGAAGATTTAGTAAAAATCTATAAAAATGATTCCCAATTTACTGCAGAAATTGGTGTTGCTAACGAAGCTGTAACTTTTGAAATCAATGGTGTAACATATACCAGAACCAGTGATGAAAACGGAACTGCAACAATAGCCATTAACTTAGAGCCGGGAAATTACTCAATCAAAACAACATTCAACGGCACAACAGTTGAAAACACAATCACAGTATTGCCAACATTAATAGCTGAAAATCTAGTAAAATACTTCAGAAACGCTTCACAGTTCTACATTGACCTTATTGATGGTAAAGGAAATCCAGTTAGTGGAATTAACATTATCATGAACATCAATGGAGTATTCTACAATAGAACCACCAATGAAAACGGCACTGCAAGATTAAACATCAATCTAAACCCTGGAGAATACATCCTAACCGCAATCGATCCGTTAACCGGACTTATGATGTCATATAACATTACAGTATTGCCAACCATGAACGCAACCGACATGAAAATGACATATAAAGACGGCTCAACATTCAACGTAACAGTCCTTGATGGTCAAGGAAAACCTCTGGATAAAGCTGCAGTAACATTCAACATAAACGGAGTTCTCTACATAAGATACACAGATTCCCAAGGAATAGCCAAACTAAACATTAACCTCATGGCAGGGGAGTACATCATCACTTCCGAATATGACGGGATGAAAATCGCAAACACAATTACAATCAAGGATTAATTTAATTAATCCTTTCTTTTATTTTTTGAATTATTTACAAGAAGTTTTTTAAAAATTTCATTTTCACATAAGAAAAAGTATAATTTCTAAATAATTGCATGAATATCATAGATTTTTTGAAAAATTTTAACCATAACGAAATATTTTAAAATAAACTTTGTTTTACATCAAGATAGCGGGGTTCACTAACCTCTTTGACAGCATCATTCTCTTTAACATCCCCAATCAACAATGGCGAATCTGGATTATGCAACTTTTGGTTCTTTTTAACTAGCTTCAGATTTCTAACAAATATTAATTTACAATAAATTTAAATAATAATAAACATGAACTTATCATGATAAGTTTTTTTGCTGGGGCAATACAATGGACACGTTAAATAAGATTGAAAAGATGGATATAATTCCGTTATATCCTGCACTAAATTTAATTTTAAAAGGGCATACAAACTTTTTTGAAAAAAAACTGGAAGGAACTAATGTATCTCCCGCTGAAATACATTATATTTTAAGAATTTATGTGGACAATGGAAATATCACACAACGAGATTTATCAGAAACGTTCAGCGTATCCGAACCCGTTGTTGCCAGAACTCTAAAAAATCTTGAAAACAAAGGATTTGTAATACGAACTAAAGACCCGAACAATAAAACCCGAAGACTACTTTCTTTAAGTGAACAG
>NZ_JAZTXC010000171.1:0-20564 GCF_045636185.1 Methanobrevibacter sp.
CAGAAAATAATATATTTATAAAAAATTAGGAATTAATAAAATATAACCATTAACAAAATGTAAAAATCAATAAAGTTTCCTTGAAAATCTTATTTTAATCAATTATAATTGATGAAACTCCACTAAAATAATAGAAAAGAAAAAAATAAAAAAAAATAGTTTGAAGTTCGAAAGAGGGAATTTTGAAAGACAGAAAAAAATTTTGTGTTCATCCGTTTTTGCTAAGCTATCTGAAAAATTAACTTCAAACTTATATTATAATTAGATTATACTAATATAAATACTTTTTTATAAAAAAGTATTACCCAATTATGAGAAAAAACCATAATAAGTATTACTCTATGATTTAAAAAAAATAATTATTCTCGAAAATTTTCATCAATATAAGAATCAAACTTCAAATAAGCGTTATCAATAGCTTCATTTAACATATCTTGGTTAATTTCAGATAATGCATCAAATAAAACGCCTAAATCAACATCCACATCAAGTTGATCATTTTCATAATTAAGTACAATATCCAAATCTAAGTCTTCAAGTTCCTTAGTTGAAATTACCTTTGAAACTTCAACTTCAAGAATTTCACCAAAATCAGTAGAAATAGTATCTAAATCCTGAGAGGATAATTTTTTAAGTTTTGACATGATATCAAAAAAAAGAATGGAAATTAAGCTCCATTAGGAGCCATTCCTTGCATAGCAGATTGAATATTAGATTGCATTTCTTCAAGTTTTTTCATGACTCTTTCTTCTTGGCGAGCCATGGTTTGTTTTCTTAACTTGAGAGTTTCTAACTTATCTTCAGCTTCTTCTAAAGCATCTTTATAATCTACTTTAATAAGTAAGTTACCTGCTTGTTTAAATACTTCAGTATTTTCGTCAGTATTTTTTAATTCTTCTAATGCTTTTTCAGTTTCTTGAATTTGAACTTCTACAGTTTGAACTTGCATACTTACAGCTTGAGCTTGTTGTTGTAACTGTTGAAACTGATTTAATTGCTCTTGTATATTTTCAGGAATTTCCATATAATCACCTTTTTAATTCTATATATTTGTTAAGTTATTTATTTGTAATGATAAATTAATCCACTTTATAGCGGAATTGACAGAAGCTCTAAATGATGTAGAGTCTTGAGCATCAATATCAATAACAATGATATTCTCATCAAGAGTTAAATTCATAGAAGATCTGTAGTCTGGCGCCGTTTGAAATTCCAAGATGATAGAATCATAGATAATTTTCGCTTGCTTAGGATTATCAAACTCAACAGTTATTTGACTTTTTACAGATTCTAAAGGACTATTATCAATCATTGTTATCTAAAATCTTTCTAACATTAATCTGGAAATCTGTTTTATTTCCAAATTTATTAATAAAATTTATTTTAGCAACTAACTCATCATAGTCACTATCAATATGAATATAATTATTTTCAGCCTTATCGACTAGTTCAAAACCTAAAATATCACTTAAACAGTTTAGTTCCTGAACATCAGATACTATTTTTAATTGGGATGGAGAAATATTAAGCCTTTCATTTGTAGTGTTAACACTGATTAAAATAGTAAGTAATATATCTCCTTTATTGGAATAAAAAGTAATTTTACTGGGATTACCTTTAATCTCATTAACAATAGCCAAATTAACTTCATCTTCATCAAGAGCCCTCAATAAAATTTCCCTCATATTCATTTTACCTCTATTTACAGAAGTTGAATTTGTTGAATGAGCAAAATTTTTACAGAATTTTCTAGTTTTTTGAGAAGGCTTTCTAGAAGTTGAAATTAACATTTAAATCAAAAATAGTAAAAAAATTATAGAAAAAACAAGATACGAATCTTGATTTAATTCTATTTTTTAAGGCCGACTCTGTTGACCATATTACCATCAGGAACACTTGCTGATACCCAACGGGTTACTTCTGGAACATTTTTAAATAAAATCCTATATCTACAATTAGGACATTTATTGTCCATGTATCTTTTTTGATCTACTTCTGTTCCACAATATGGACATTTATACAAGGATTATTCCTCCACTTGGATATCTCTAATACTACGTGCTGCTGATCTAGCCATAGGTGTTTGAGGAACATATGCTCCACCGGTGAATACAGCACCACATTTTCTACATTTCCAAATTCCAGCAGCTTGTCTTTTTACATAAGGTCTATCACATTTAGGACAAACATGATTTTTTTTCATGTTTTCTTCGATAATTTTAACAGATCTTTTTGCTTTTCTTCCGTATCTTGCACCGAACCTTCCTGTAATACCAACTTTTTTAGTTCTTGCCATTTTGATTTCTCTCCATTATAAAAATAATAATAAAAAACTGTAAATCTTTAAGATTTACCATGATTAAAAACAATCATAAAATTATCTAATGTAATAATATTGTACAACATTATATTTAAAGTTAATGGAAAATTTAAGAAAATTATTGTATTTTCTCAAAAATACCATCAAATTAAAATCTAATTACTTACTTAAAACTATGGTAATTAGGACTTTCATTAGTGATTAATAAATCATGAGGGTGTGACTCTTTAATACCGCTGCTTGATATTCTGACAAATTGAGCTTTTTTCTGCATTGCAGCAATATCTTCAGCTCCACAGTAACCCATTGAAGATTTTAAACCACCAACTAATTGGAATAAAATTTCTGCAACAGTTCCTCTGTATGGTACTGCACCTTCAATTCCTTCAGGAACATATTTAGTATGGTTCATTTTACTTTTAGATCCTTGGAAGTATCTGTCAGCACCACCATCAAATTCACTGGTCATAGCACCCATAGAGCCCATTCCACGGTATTTTTTGTATTGTTTACCATTCATAACAACAATATCACCAGGAGCTTCATAAGATGCTGCGAGTAAATTACCTAACATTACCGCATCTGCACCGGCACCAATAGCTTTTGCAATGTCACCTGAGTATCTGATACCACCGTCTGCAATAACAGGAACACCTGCATCAGACGCTGCATCAGCAACATCGGAAATTGCAGTTAATTGAGGCACTCCAACACCAGCTACAATACGGGTAGTACACATTGAACCCGGACCAATACCTACTTTCAAAGCATCTACACCCATTGAAATTAAATCTTCGGCAGCTGCAGCAGTTGCAATGTTACCAACACATAATTCTGCATCTATATTGTCTTTTATAGTTTCAGTGTATTTAACTACATTCATATTATGAGCATGAGCACAATCAATTGAAATAACATCTGCACCTGCTTGATCAAGAGCCATTGCACGGTCCAAATCAAATGGTCCACAAGCTGCAGCAACTACAAAGTTTCCATGCTTGTCTCGTGCCGCATTAGGATATTGAGCCCTATTTAAAATATCTTTAATTGTGATTATTCCAACCAATTTACCTTCATTTAGAACAGGTAATCTTTCTACCTTATTTTCATAGGCAATATTCAATGCCTCTTCAGCAGTGATAGGCTCTTCAACAGTGACAACATCAGAGGTCATGATATCTTTAACCGTTTTGTCAGGTTCTGATTTTAATACTGGCCTAATATCTCTTTTAGAAATAATACCAATAATTTCATCACCATCAACAACAGGAAGACCACTGATTAACTCATCCTGCATTTTATTTTGCACATCTTGAATTGTAGATTCTGGAGTGATTGTTACAACATCACGAATGGTAATATCTTCAGCAGTTTTTACTTTTTTAACTTCTTCAACTTGCCTATCTAATGAGATATTTCTGTGAATTACTCCAATACCACCTTCCTGTGCCATAGCTATAGCTAAATCTGCTGCTGTAACAGTAACCATAGCAGCACTTAAAATTGGTATATTTAATTTAATACCTTTAGACAATTCGACGGTAGTGTCTATATCTTTTGGTTCTACATAACTAGCATTTGGAGTAAGTAAAAAATCATCAAAAGTGTAAGACATTCTTGCTTCTTGAACTTTTTTAGAATACATTAAACACACCTACTTAAAATGAATCGCATAATTCTTTAAGCTCAGCTACTGCAGTATGATGTATTTTACCAGTATTACGGTCACCGCCAACACAGGCAGCTCCTCTAATACCGACAACATCACAACCAATATCATGTAATGGTTTTAATTGATCTTTTTTAACAGACCCTGCAAGAGCAGTTTTTAAATTATAACTATGAGCTTCTTCTACAAATTCAGTTAATTTTTCAATATCTAAATAATCAAATAAAGTATGACCATCTTTAACAGCAGTATCTAACATTGCCAAATCACAGTTTGCATCACGAGCTACTTTTGGAATTTCCATCGGATCAACAGCACCAACACGATGAGCATCAGCATATCCAGCAGCTACAACAATAGTATCTGGACTTACATCTTTAATAGTTTTAGATACATTTTTCATAACTTCAACAGCTTCATCGTAGTTTTTAGTTCCGTATAATCCTACTTTGATATAATCTGCCCCTGAAACATGAGCCCCCATTGCTGCAAGAGAAACAGTACCTGGTTTGTAAGGTACATCACCCAAAGTTGCACTGACTAACTTGTCTTCAGGAGTTAATTCCCTAATCTCTTTAATGACCCAAGGGAAATTAGCACCTAAGGAACCTTCTTTAGGATTTTTCACATCAACAATATCTGCTCCACCTTTTATAGATTCAAGAGCTTCTTCATGGTTTATTGGACTTATTAATAGAAGCATGTATTTCCTCCGTTTATAATAATAAAATATTAAAATATAATATATTTATATTTGGTATTCTTTCTTTATAAGTATATGCTTTAAGTGAAATTATTTTTCAAAACAAAGTGGAATAGGAAATAAGTTAAAAAAATTTAAAAAAAAATTAATTAATAAGGAGAATCATTTTTTCTTACATTATCCTTGATTCTGCCATGAACTTTTGGATAAAAACCAACTTCTGAAGATAGTTTCCTCATATTTTCAAGTATTTCATTAGTTGGAATAGCTACCGGACAGTTTAAAGTACACAATCCACATAATGTACACATATAAAGGCCTGATTCATAGCATGTCTCATCATCTTCAATGAATTTTGACATTGCAACACCCCTACCACCCAAATAATTGTTAAAACCGAATTCATTTCCGACAGCATTATATACAGGACAGTGCACTACACAATTGCCGCATCCAATGCACCAGAGGCATTCTTCGCTTGCATCACTTCTTCCATTATCCATAAGAATAACAACTACTTTTTCAGCACCATACATATTTTTCAAAAGTTTTTTTTCAATATCTGCGGTTTTTGATGGACCTGATACTACATTCATATATGAAGTCACATAGTTGCCTGTAGCATAGACAGTTTCCAGTTTTGAAACTGAAATTGCATCTTCCAATGTAGGTACAATTTTATCGATTCCAGCTACAATTATATGCAAATCTTTTAGGGAAACTATAGAAATATTACCCTCATTGTGAACCATTACGCATGATCCTTCTTCAGATGCTATTGCATTGGCACCAGATATACCTACACTAGCATTTTTTAAGCGATTCAGCACATCACTTCTTACAAGCCCCATGATTTCACGAGGTATCGGGTCGACATTGCTGTCAAGTGAATCATTGACTATGTTTGTTATTTCAGATACATTAAGATGTGATGCCGGACCTGTTGGATGGACAGGTTTATTATCTATCTTTTTGAGTTGTAAAATCCTATCTCCCAAGTCGGTTTCAACAACATCCCAATTTTCACTAGCTAATTCATTTTTAAGATTAATTTCGCCTAAAGTATTTGACTTAGCTTTAGCAATGACTTTGTTATCGAAATCCTTTATCAAGTCCAGAATAATATTAATGGCATCTTCCTTGGTTTTGGCGAACTCAACATCAATTCCATTTCGGTTAAATGATTCAATAGCCTGATTATACAATTCATCTGAGTTTTCAATAGAATATTTTTTAATTTCACGAACTTTCTCTTCTAATCTTTTGACCTGAGGTGAATTTTTAATTTCTGATGATCGTGACTTAACAGTATTGAATGATTTTCTCATTGTTTCGAGTTCACTGCTTTTCATCTACTCACTCCCATATTTAACCAAAAACTCAGTCAAGTCCAAAACATCAAGTCCATAATCCTTTAAATTAAGCTTGCAGAATGGACATGGAGTAATTAATAATTCAGCATCAGTATCAAGTGCCTGAGCTATTCTGGATTCAGCCATCTGTGAAGCGATTTCCGGATAAGCAGACTTTACGCCTCCCCCTGCACCACAGCACAAGCTGTTTTCATGATTATTTTTCATTTCCACCAAATTGGCTACACTGGATATGACATCACGGGGCTCATCAAATACCTTGCAATGCCTTCCCAAATGGCAGGAATCGTGATAAGTAACATTTAAATCTTTTTCAGCAAAATCCAATTTACCTTCATCAATTAATTCCTTTAAAAATTGTGAAATATGAATAACATCCAAACCTTCATAATCATCTTTCAAGGTCTTATAACATCCTGCACATGAGGTTAATATTAAATCATCCGATAAAACTTCAGTATTTTTTTGAATCTGTTCTTTTGCTTCATCCATAAAACCTGTACGCAACAATACAGAACCGCAGCATTTTTCATCATCCAAAACCTTATAATCAACGCCAGCGAATTTCAACAGTTCTTCAGTTGCATCAGCTATTGATGTTTCTTTTTCACGTGCTGTGCATCCTCTAAAATATATCATGGACTATTCTTCCTCATCTTCTAAACTAATCTCATTGTTTAGGGCAACTTCTTTAACTATCTTATTTACATCATCCTGTAAATTATCAATTTTATAGTACAGTCTAGCGCCCAAATAGAATATAAAGAATAATGCAACGATTATAATAAAATCCAATCCTCTTGTTATACCAAAAGCCCTTGCAAAGACTATGCTTGATTCTGGATAAATTGAAAATATTATTACAAATATCCATGCGATTGTCCAGATTACAAATGAAGAGAAGGAATTTTTTCCACTTTTAAATCTATAAAAAAAGATCAATATAGCAATTAAAGAAATTATTGGAAATATAATTGAATAAATAAACATGATTTTCACCTTAGCCAAAGAGTTTATGTTTCATCATCTGAAATAGAATTTTTAAAGCGACTTTAGAATCCGTTCCTTTTGCCTGAGTTTCCGGAGTGTAAATTGTCTGAATGGTAACTTCCTCAAAAGGAATATCATTGTCATTAACTTCACGTATAAATTCAGAGGATATAAGATAACCTCTTGCATTGATTGTGATTTGATTTAAAGCATCGAATGTCAAAGCTCTAAAGCCTGTCTGTGAGTCGCTGACATCAACGCCATAAAATATCCTAGTTAGAATATTCATAACATTATTTGCAAAGCCTCTACTTCTAGGCATGTCTTTAAGTGGCCTTACGCCAATTACAGCCTCAGCTCTGCCGGAAACTAAAGGTTCTATTACATTATCCAAATCATCAGGAGAATGCTGGCCATCAGAATCCATACTTACAACATATTTAGGATTGAATTTTAAAACGGCTTCAAAGCCTGCTTGTGTTGCAATACCAACACCACGATTGAGAATTAATGAATAAAGATGAATCTGATTAGGATATTTCTTTTTGGATTCCAAAATAACATCCAAAGTATTGTCTGATGATCCGTCATTGACAATGACCATATTGTATCCTTTCGCAGCAATAGCTTCAATTACCGGCTGAATCCTAGTTGCTTCATTATATGCCGGAAGAACTATATATGTAGCATTTTTATCTTCCATAGTTATTTTAGATCCCATTTTATCACTTATAACGGTCCTGCATCTTCTTTTCCTTCACGCATTCCCATTCCTGCTTCTTTTCTCATAGCTTTCCTATGATACATCATCTTGATTAGGTTTTGTGCATGTTCACGAGCCCTGTTTTCTGCCAATTTTTTCAATTCAACCGGGTCTTCCTCTTCATCTTCATGGACAAAAACTTCCAAGATATGAGTATTTGTCATTAACTGTGCATTAATAAGACCAGTTGATGCTTCATGAGCACACATTTTATCTTTTTCCATTGGTCCGGGCATTCCAAGTGCCATGACAATATCACAGTTTTCCTCTTCTATGAGGATTTTGGCTGTAACAGGCAAGTCTTTAACTCCAGGAACTGTTTCACGAATTATTTTTAAGTCATAAGCATTATTTTTAAGCTCATCAATAGCAGCCGCAGCCATATCAAAACGAGCAAATGTAGTATCACAAATTCCAATCCTCATAAACTTCACCTTATAAAAATGATATGTTGATTTTAATATATAATAGTTGGTAAAAATAAGATAGTATTAAAAATTATTACTGCGAGTAATACTTTAAATTAAAGATTTATGATAAATTTAGTAAGTTAAAAAAAAATTAGTTTTTGTTTAAAAGTTTTAAAAACTTCTGTTTTGCTTCCTCAATTGTCAATGGATAATCTCCACCTATGTCAATACCTTCAGCTTCAATTTGCTGAAAGAGTTCTGTTACAATAGGAATCTCCAAATTAGCCTGTTCAAGTATATTTGGTTGTGAAAAAATCTCTTTAGGGGTACCTTCAGCAATTAAATTACCGTCAACCAATACAAAAGCCTTATTTGCATATTCAGGAACCAAATTTACCTCATGAGTTGAAATAAGAATTGTAATTCCTTCAGCATTAAGCTCTTTTAGCAATCTGACCAAATTAGTTACACCATTTGGATCCAAACCTGCTGTAGGTTCATCCAGAACCATAATTTCCGGTTTCATAGCTAAAATTCCGGCTATTGCAACTCTTTTCTTTTGACCACCACTCAAATGATGAGGAGCTGTTTTTTCATAACCTGTCATTCCAACACGTTCTAATGCTTCTTCCACCCTATTTTGGACTTCCTCCATAGACAATCCTAAATTCAATGGTCCAAAAGCAACATCCTCCTCTACAGTTGGAGCAAAAATCTGGTCATCAGGATTCTGAAATACAATACCTACCTTTTGCCTGAATTTAAGTAAAGATTTTTTATCGTATTTAAGTTCTTCACCATCAATGAATACCTTTCCCTCATCAGGCTGATAGATTCCGTTTAAATGAAGAAACAATGTAGATTTACCTGCACCATTTTTACCTAACAGAGCAACCATTTCTCCTTGTTCAATTTTTAAGCTAACGCCCTTTAATGCCTGATAATCATTATTATAAGAATATTTAATATTTTGTACTTCTAACATTATTAATCACCTTTTTTTCGGTTCATAAACCGGAAGTTCACCGGAATAACCTCTGGAATCCAATGAATGTTGTAATGTTTCACTCTTATCCAAAGATCTCAAAAATATAGTACTTGCAAGAGCACCTAATGATTTGAATGATGTAAAATAAGAATGATATCCTAATCGAGTATCCTGTGCTTTCTGCATTGTATCAATCTCATTTAAGAATATGAATATTGTATTATACATCAAAAGAGCAATTTCAATAACAATCTTTGGAACTTTAAGGGTACCCAAACAATGCAATATTTTTGCGATAGGTGTAGTGAGTGCTAAAAATCCTAAACAAGGCAAACATCCAATAACTCTGAAGAACGTATAAACACCATAATGAAGAGAATTCTCAGTAACCACAATACCAAAAAATCCAGTTTCATAAATTACTTTTCCACTACCAAAAAAGAATATTAAAAATAAACAGGTTATGATAAGGAATGCCATTGGGATTGAAAGAAATTTTAAATAAGACCTATAATTAATTTTTGCAATGCCCAAAATTACTATTGACATTATAATAAATATAATAACATCAAAATACAGATTATCTAAAGCCAATGTTAAAATTAACAATATAATTGTTAAAAATAACTTAAAATAGGGATTTGTTTCTGTTAATGTATTATTATGTGCTATATAATCCATGTCAAATTTCATACAATCACAAAAAAAAAGAAATTAAAAGATGATTTTAATTAATCATCTTTAGATTTTTCTCCTCTCCAGTATCCAAAGAAGTAACCAATAATAATTGCTCCAATAGCAGCTTGAAGAGCGAATAATAAACTTTCTATTTCACCACTAGGTGGTTCCCATATAGATGAAGCCCAAGGTTGAAAACCGGTTTTTTCAATAGCTTCACCAGCAGCATCGTCTGCACCACCGAAGTATCCATCATCTTCCCCGTGACCATTAAACATTATTAATGGTGCAACGAACAATATGATACAAATAACAGCCAATATTATTAATGTTGATGTTTTCATTTATATCACCTTATGCCTCATTAGGAGCTAAAGCACCTAATTTATCTAATAATTTTGGTTTGTATTCTTTTAATCTATCCCAAATAATTACGGTCAAAATACCTTCACCGATAGCTAATGGTATTTGGGTAACTGCAAAGATAACTAAAAAATTAGTTAATGCAGATCCGAATGAAGGAGATGGGAAAGCTAAAGCTAATTGGAATGAAGTAGCTACATAAGTTAATAAGTCTCCGAAGAATGCTGCGAAAAATATAGCAATTGTAGAAGAGACATTAGCTTTTACGAAACCTTTATATATAATCCATGCTACGAATGGCCCAACAATACCCATTGAAAAGATGTTAGCACCCAAAGTAGTTAATCCACCGTGAGCAAGTAAGATTGCTTGGAAAAGAAGAACGATAGTTGCTAAAACAGCAGTTACAGCAGGACCAAACAATGCTGCACCCAATCCGTTACCACAAGGGTGAGAACAACTTCCAGTAACAGAAGGTAATTTCAAAGATGACAAGACGAACATAAATGCTCCACTAACAGCAATTAATGCTTTAGATTCTGGAGTTTCATCTACTATTTTTTTAATCTGATATATACCGTAGGCGACAATGATGAAAGATATGACAAACCATACCGCACACCACATTCCAGGTAAATATCCTTCCATAATATGCATGATAAATTCCTCTCATTTTTTCATATCAAATTTAGGTAAACATAAATTTAAAATTATTAATTACCATTTGACAATATAATATTTATTATTTTATGATATATAAATCTAATTAAAAATTTATCAAGTTTACTTTAAAAAATGCATTAATTAAATCAAACACATTTTAAAAAACAAAGAAAATGACCTCAATTAATAAAACTAAACTAAGAGAATTTAATAAATACTTTAAAAAAATCAAATAAATTATAAATTAAATAAAAAAAATATCAACCAAAAGTATGGGCAAAAATAATCGAAATGAAAAATAATTAATATTGATTCTAAAAAAAAATAATTTAAATAATAACAACAAATATTCAATTATGAACATTAAAAACAACTTAATTTTAGCATTGGATGTAGGAAGCGAAAAAGAAGCAATGGATATCTGTGAAAAAGTTATTGATAATATCGACACAATAAAAATAGGTTATCCTTTAGCACTTGCAGAAGGTCTTGAAATCATCAACAAATTAAAAGACAAATTCGACTTCAAGGTAATATGCGACTTTAAAGTGGCAGATATTGATGCGACAAATGAGAAAATCTGTGAAGAAACATTTAAAGCAGGAGCGGATGCAATAATCTGTCATGGATTTGTAGGTCCTGACAGTGTTCAGGCATGCCTAGATGTAGCAGACAAATATGAAAAAGAATTGTTTTTACTAACTGAAATGTCACATCCAGGGGCTAAGAAATTCCTGCAATCTGCAGCAGATGAAATTGCAAAAATGGGAGTTGAAATGGGAATAACCAACTATGTTGCTCCGGCAACACGCCTTGACCGATTGCAGGACATTAGAAATATCGTTGGAAATGATGCTTACATAATCTCCCCAGGTGTTGGAAAACAAGGAGGAGATGCTAAAAAAACTTTAGAAATATCTAATGCAATAATCGTTGGCAGAAGCATATATGAAGCAGATAACCCCAAAACTGCTTGTGAAAATTTACTCAAATAATGTTAAGATTAACTAAAACTATTTTAATGATTAAATGTATAATATAATATGTTCTACTTAGCTAATGAACAAAAATTGATTTAAAGGGAGGAAATTTGCATGGCATCTGAAGTGACCAAATTAATTATGGAAACCATTTTAGGTTTAATTACAACCGCTTTTGCATTCGTTGCAGGTTTAGCTTGGAACGACGCTATCCAAAAATTAATCGAAACATATGTTGGCGGCGGAAGCGCATTATCCAGCCTATTCACATATGCTATTGTCGTTACCATTATTGCAGTTATTGTTACCGTACTTTTAGCAAGAGTTGCTGCAAGAATGGGAATTGAATTAGACGACTAAGAAGGAAAATTAATTATTTTCCTTTTTTAATCTTTTTTTAACACCAAATCAGGCACCATATATGACAATTCAAATAAAATAAATAATATAAATGTCCAATATGATAAAACACCACAGACTGCTAATAAAAATATTTCTATTTTCATTACAAACCTATATTCAAAAAACAATATAATAAAAGTATTGTTTGTAACATTAGATATTAGTTCATGTCCAATTTCATCACTTAATGCAGCCAAAATGGTTAAAAGTAAAATTACCCAACTTAAATTAGGTATTCCACAGATTAAACATATTAAAGCAAAAACTACCGTGGTGATTGCATGATGAATACCATCTATCTTAAAAGCCAGCAGGTTTCCAATTAATATTCCTATAAAAACATATGCTGCATCAGCATCAAAAACTGTAGCTATACCTGAGGCCAACGCACACAATATTCCAAAAACAATAGCCAAATATAAATTGTCATTTTCATCATATGCATCATCGGATAATTTCATGAAAAATCCGGAAAGAATATACAAAAAACCTAAAACAAGATAATTCAATTTTAACACCTAAAGTTTATCTAAAACATCGGCATAAATCAATGGAAATATTACAGTAACATCTCCGATTACAGTTTCAAGTGTGGATTCACATTTGGCTTTAGACCAGGATTTTGCTTCCTGCAATGGAGCTCCACTTAAACTGCCTGCTTCAGGTCTGTCCAAAGTTATTTGAATCGCAGAATCAAGTCCACCTATAAGCAGTGTAGAAGCTAAAGTATAATGTTTAGTCAAACCGCCGCCTAAAAGTACTCCTCCAATCTTTTTACTATTAAAAACAATATCAGACAGGTAATGCATATCCGCTACAGCATCAACTGTAAAATCATGATCCTGTGAAAACATCCATAACTGCAATCCAAACATACTGTCAATCAGTCCTGGAGCAAAAATAGGTGTTTTCATACGTGCTGCAGTTGCTAAAAAGGAATTTTCATCTTCAATACGTAAACCTACCTCATACAACAGTTCCTGAATTGATATTTTAGGTTTTTGGGATGAAATGTCTTCAAATATTTTAATTATTTCACTTTCAAATATTTCAAAATCATCAGATCCGACATTAATATCAGCAATTCTTCCAATGCCCTCAGCATTTAAATCCTCATCGTCACGTCCTTCATCACGATAATGATTTCCTCCAAATGCTTCCAGCATATCATGGGTAATATTGGCTCCGCTTGAAATGATTAAATCAACATGCCCTTCACGCACCATGTTGGTTACGATATTTCTCATACCTCCAGGAATTAACGGGCCCCCAAGACTCATGAAAACATTCATCTCTTCATCTTTAATCATATTGCATAATATATTCGATGCTCTTGCTACCCTGCCGGAACCTAAAACTCCGGAGTTATCAAATTGCTCTATTAATTCAGATACTTTCATACCTTCTTTTATCTTTAATTGATTAACTTTATCCATTAAATCACACTTAATTAGTATAAATTGGGAAATCTTCAAAATTAGTTATAGAATTAATTAAATCTGTCCTTGTCACAATTCCAAGTAAGTTATTATCCTTATCTGCAATTATTAATCTAGAAATAGATTTCTTAAATAATATTTCAATTGCTTTTGCTATCTTTAAGTCTTCATGTACAATGATTACCTTTGTTGACATTAAATCGCCAACAGTAATGTCTTCCTTATCTTCAGCGAAAGCATGTACAAAATCAGTAACTGTAAATACACCAACTACCTTTCCATTCTTCATAACCGGTGCACCATCAATCTTATTTTCAGTGAATATTTTTGCAGCATCCTTCAGCTTGCAGTCAACCTTTAAAGAAATTACATTTTTACTTGCAATGTCACCTACAGTCTGCTTTGGTATGCTTCTTATTGTAGTCGTATCCACAAGCAAAATATTGTCCATATCATCCCTTCCAACAACTTCACCCATAATTCCTAGGTTATTTACAGGAGTTGGACCTATCTTTATTGTATCTCCAAGATTTAAATCCTTAATACTTCCAAGGACTTTAATAGCTGCTTCACATTCTTCTTGTTGGGGTACAGAAGTAAATTCAATTTTTGCAACAGAAATATCCTCAAGCCTCTCATCTCCCCTATATATAGGGACTTTTGCTTCTTTTTCTGAAATTGAAATGTTTAAAGCATGATATGCTTCAATTGTTGGTTTGTATCCACCTCTAGGACCAGGAACACCTTTCACCAGACTTAAACTTCTAAGTGACTGCATTTGATTACGGATAGTTCCAGGATTTCTATTCATAACTTCTGCAATATCCTCCCCCTTAATGGATTTTCCTTCAGAGGATTGGTATAGGTTTATCAGAGTTTGCAATATTTCTTTTTGTACAGATGTTAACATGTTTCTATCCCCAACTATTTAACTAATATATTTAATTATATCAAGCATGGTTTATAAAGGTAATGATAAATAATGATAAATCAAAAAACACTAAAAAAATAATGAGTAAACAATGTTTAAAAAAAAATTAAAAAGAGAAATGATTATTCAATGAGCTGTTTTAAATCATTTCTAATAATGGAAGTTGCATCAAATCCTTTAATAGCATCTACCATTTCAGGGAATTTTGCTTTAGGAATCAAAACATTAATCTGTGAAAAATCAGATCCTGGAGTTATTGTAGGTTCATCAGCACAAAGTTTATTTTCTGTCAAATAGTTAGAAACCTCTTCAATCTTATTGTTGGCAATGTTGAATTTGACATCGAAATATTTCTTTGCAGTAATGGCTCCAAGCAACTGCTCATAAATCATTTTAGCCTTTTCAAGCTTTTGGCCAGTGCAGCTTACCCCTGCATAAAGACCTGCTGAAGAGTGCATGATAGTTTCTATTTCTTTTAAACCTGCTTTTTTCAAGCTACTGCCTGTTTGTGTATTGTCAACAATTAAATCGGCACCCTTTGCAATGTAAACTTCAGTTGCACCATCAGAGTTAATAACCTGTACCATTTCATTATCTCCATCAGTCAAACCTCTGACCTGTACAAAGGGTACAGCATCACCATAGATTTCCTGATAAACTTCATTTTCCATAATATGTTTTCTGGTTAAATTAGGATATTCTGTAAAGCATAAAATTGGAGTTTTTCTATCTTTATTTGCTCTGAATAAATCGGATAAACTAGTGTATGGAGAATCATTAGGAACTGCAACTATCAAACGGGTTTTTCCATAATCCAAATCACCTATTTTAATGGTATTAGTATCCCTTAAAACAGATTCTTCCCTTACCCAGTCTTCACCGACAATGGCTATATCAACCATTCCACGATTCAATTCAACAGGAGTGGATTGTGGACGAGTTAAATAAGCAACAATATCCTCATCATTTGCAATAGTAATTTCGTAAGATTCATCACCAGGTTCATACCCTTTAACTTCATAACCTGCATCAACAAACAGTTGATAGGTATTTCCTCTTTTTACATTATTTAAACTTCCTTTTGGAAGTCCAAGTATTATCTTTTCATTCATAATATAACCTACAATAATGTTAATATTTTCAGATATATATTAATTATGATGAACTTCACAATTTCTTCTTGACATTTCATGAGTGTGAACATGCATATGTTTAATGCCTTCATCGGTTTCAATTTCATCAAATATTACAATTCCCTCATGTGAATGAGAATGCTCACCATCATTGTGTATATGATAATGATTATGCTCCATATTCTGCGAATCAATCTTTTTAATTGAATCATCAAATTTTCTATCATATAAAAATGCCGCATTCAAAACAACAAGACAGGACCCTGCATTATGTACAATAGCACCAGTCACTGGATTCAGTAAACCCAAAACGGAACAGATTATTGCTAAGGCATTGATTGTCATGGAAATGGCAATGTTGGCTTTAATTGTGAATAATGTGGAATTTGAAAGTTTCTTAAGATATGGGATTTTAGAGATGTCATCACCCAAAAGCGCAATGTCTGCAGCTTCAATAGCTACATCACTACCCATTGATCCCATAGCAACACTAACATTTGCTGTCTTAAGTGCAGGAGCATCATTAACACCATCCCCTACCATACAAACATTTTCACCCTTTTGCTGGTATTTTTCTATCCATTCAAGTTTCTCTTCAGGAAGGAGGTTACCATGAACTTCTCCAATTCCAACTTTAGATGCAAAATAATTGGCCGTTTGCGTATTGTCTCCCGTAAGTAAAACTGTTTTAGTATTAATATCATGAAGCGCATCAATCATTTGAGGTGCATCTTCGCGAATCATATCGGATAAAGCTATAATACCGACAATTCTACTGTTTTGAGCCACTATTACAGTTGCCTTACCTTCACTTTTAAGCCTGTCCATCACTTCATCAACATCATCATCAATTCCATTTTCACTTAAAAATTTAAGATTGCCTGCATAAACTTTATTGGAATTTATATCACAGGATACTCCCAGACCAGGAAACATTTCAAAGTTTTCCACTTCATTTATTTGAATATTTTCATTTTTAGCTTTGGAAACGATAGCTTTAGCCAATGGATGTTCGCTTAAACTTTCACATGAAGCAGTTAATGATAATAATTCATTTTCAGACATGCCAAATGGAATCACATCAGACACAATCAGATTACCATAAGTCAACGTACCTGTTTTATCGAATACCAGTGTATTTAAAGCCCCCAATGTTTCCAGAGCTTCACCTGATTTAATCAATACGCCATACTTTGTTGCCTGACCAATAGCTGCCATAATGGCAGTTGGAGTAGCTAGAATTAATGCACACGGACAGAATACTACCAATACAGTAACTCCACGTTCAATATTGCCCGTTACAAGCCAAGCAGCAATAGCAATCAATAATGCAACAGGAACTAACCATGTTGCCCATTTATCAGCAATTCTTTGAGTTGGCGCTTGCTTTTCATCAGCAGCTTTAACAAGTTCTATTAATTTTTGTAGAGAGGAATCATCAGATAAGCTTGTAGCTTTGATGTCTATAGCACCAAACATGTTTGTAGTTCCACAAAATACATCATCACCAACGCTTTTGTCTATAGGCAAGGATTCACCAGTCATTACTGACTGGTCTATTGAACTTGTACCCTTAATAATTTTCCCATCGACAGGAATCTTTTCGCCAGGCAATATTCTTAAGTTATCTCCAAGTTTAACCTCACTGGCAGGTATTTCCTCACCAGTGGTTAGCCTTGCAGTTTGTGGAGTTAAATCAATTAAATTTTTCAATCCCTTTTTAGCTCTTTCAACTGTCCAGTCCTCTAAAAGAGCACCTAATGCCATAATCCATGCTACTTCCCCTGCTGCAAAAATTTCTCCAATCAATAGGGAAGCAACCATAGCAATTGCAATTAATAATGCAGATGAAATCCATTTTTCACGGACCAGTCTAGTCATGGCCAGCAACAGCATGGGAATTCCGCTGATTATTACTGTTCCCCATGCAGGATTTAGATAAATTGGAGTGTCAATTTGAAAAATCATGAAAATTATAGCAATTAACAGAAATATTCCAGAAATTATTGTCATTTTTAGTCCAAATAGAAAGTCAGTTATTTCATCAATCATGTCTAAAACCTCAAAAGTATTACTTTTTTTGAATTCATTTATATATCCAGTATTACTGAAAAATTTTTCAATGAAAATCCCAACATTAAGAGACAAACAAAAAAATAAATTCAGTAGGAATATAAAGTATTACTCACAGCCAAAAAGTATTACTTTTTTTGAATTCATTTATATACCCAGTATTACTATTTGTACTTTCAACTATAAAAGTATTACATTTTTTGAATTTATTTATATATGAAGTATTAACAAAAAAAGCAGTTCTAAAATATTTCATCTTATTTCAAGTATTTCAACCAGATATCTCTTTTTTAAGTTACCGGAAATATTATAAAAAAAAAACAGTTAAATAATTCAAAATCAGCAAATCGTATGATTTCATCTATGGAAATTGGTGAATATCCAAATCCTCTCTTTTGAAAAAGACTTTTTAATCTTAATATTTGAAAGAATACCTCAACTTTAGGAAGTTGAGGTGTTCAATAGAATTATTCATCTTCAGATTCTCTGAAGTTCTGACATTGCTTGACATCCAATAACAGTCCATCATGCAATTTACAAATAATTTTGTACTTGTTTCTAAATTCCAAGTATTTACAATCATCACAAATCATATTAACATCCATTAATCATTTCATAGCCAAGTCCATAATGCTGAAAGGGTCACCCTCTTTTCTAGGGGCAGGACCTCCCATTCCAAAAGCGGACTTTGCAAATTCCTTATTCATCCTTTTAGAGACCTCATCAAAAATCATCTTATATGCCGTACATTGAGGATCAACTGCCTGTGGAGTTTGATATGCAACAATTGCATTATAAGGACATCCTCCTTCACAATATTTGACATGTCTGCATTTCTTACAATTTTCATCAACATAATCTCTAAATTCCTGAAGCTTTGCCCAAGCTTCAGAGGACTTTAAATCATCAAAGCTAGGATTTGTAGAAACATTACCTAAAACATAATCCGGCATTCCAACAAACCTATAGCACGGATATATTGAACCATCAGAACCGACAGCCAGTGTAGTTCCAATACAATCAGCAAATGTACAAAGGGTTCCTCTTCTCCTTAAGCTAGATTTTGTGATATGATCTAAATCCATAATTGAGAATTTATCCAAATCATAAAGATATTTATCCAGCCAATCAATAAGCAGTTTTCCATGTTCCTCCTGATTAAGTGCCCATGGATCAGCATTATCTCCTCTTAATGATGGAAGTGCCGCATGAATCTTTAAGCTCATTTCCTCTCCCTTAAAGAATTCATATAATTCATCTGAGAAATCCTTGGAATATTCAGTGACTGTCAAAACAAAATTAATTACTAGACCTTTGCTTTTAGCAAGTTCATATTTGGCCATGGTTTTATCAAAATAGCCGTCTCCTCTTTGATAGTCATTGATTTCCTTTGGCCCGTCAATACTGGTACTTACTACAACACCATATTCAACAAACAAGTCTATCAATTCATCAGTTAAAAGCCAAATATTACTTTGAAGAGAAAATCCTTCTAAATTAGGCAATTTGGAAAGCTTCTCAAGTGCAACCTTATAAAAATCATAGCCTGCAAGGAGAGGTTCACCTCCATGAAAAGTGAAATGAACCTTATCATCCCTAAAATCAGCTAACCAATCGATTATTTGGTCAATAACTTCGATGTCCATCATTTCCTTTGTATTTTCAGAACCCCAACAATATTTGCAATTAGATGGACAATTGAGTGTAGGGATAACCATTACATGAAATGTCATTTTAACCATATATCTTATTTAATTCTCTTAACAATTGCTTTTTCTCATCTTCATCCATATCCTCATTTACAAAAAAGATATAGCCACATTCCTCACATTTGACAGTTTCCATCTCTGCATGTGCACGATGATTGTCCAACATTTTTCTATGGGCGATTTTATCTTTGGAACCACATTTTGGACAGGGAGCCAATAATTCTTCTAATTTCATATTCTCACCTATAATTAAAATTAGATTTTAAGATATATATAAATTTATAAAAAAAAAGAAAATGTGTATGTGATGATACACACTATTTCAAGCAAGCTTCAATATCATTTTCATTTGTAGCTGCAATACTTACGAAGCGTTGATTATTATCTTCCGCAAAACTAAAAGTTGGTATGTGAGTAACGGTATTGTTACTGATGAATCCATTAATTCCATTAATAGTCTTATTTTGATAGCTTGAATCTGGATTTACAGTGAAGTTTGTATCTTTACCAGTAGTAAATACGGTAATATTGATTATATCGCCTTTATCGTTTTTGAAAACTTTATTGAATTGAGTACCTAAACTGACTGGAGTCGCATTAGAACTTTCTTCATGGAATCCATTAGGAATGTTAAAATTATGCCCTCCAATATTGTCTGCTGCAAAAGCCATACCTATGCTTGCAACAGCGACAACTAAAAACAAACATAAAATAAATAATTTTCTCATATTTTATCACCTTCAATAAATAACATTATTGTTCTAATATATAATAATTATTTTATGGTTTTTAAATATTTTTAATCATGAAACAGAATTTATGATTTTAAAAAAAAAGAGTCTGTAAAATTTTATAGGCCTATTTGATTTTTAGATGTTTTTCAGTCCAATTTTTCATTTGATAGTCTAAAAATGTTAGAATTCCATTTTTAGTCTTGTATAATTTCTTTATTATTTCTGGATTAGTTTGTCTGTAGT
>NZ_JAZTXC010000172.1:0-2037 GCF_045636185.1 Methanobrevibacter sp.
GTACAAACTTTCGGTGCTACTGCAGAAGCTATGGTTAAATACTTAGAATTTGTAGGAGACGTCTGTGACAAACCATTCCTTATCGACTCAACTGCTGCAGCTGCAAAAATTGCAGGTGTAGAATACGTACAAGAAGCAGGATTAGCTGAAAGAGCTGTATACAACTCCTTAAGTATGGCAGCTGAACCTGGAGAAATCGAGGCTGTAGCTAACTCTGACATCGACGCATCCATTCTCTTAGGTTTCAACCCAATGACCCCTGGTGTAGCAGGTAAACTCGAAATCTGGGAAACTGGTGGATCTGTAATCGATGAAGGTATTCTCGAAATGGCAGAAAGATGTGGAATTACCAAACCATGGATGGACGTAGCTGTAACTCCTTTAGGACAAGGTGCAGGTCCTGCAGTAAGAACCTCTTACGCTGTAAAAGCTAAATGGGGATACCCTGTAGGTTCCGGTATTCACAACGTACCTTCCGCATGGGATTGGTTAAGACAATACAAAAAAGAACACAAAGAAGCATGGCCTGTATGTGATATAGGTTCCAACATCGTACAACAAATGGCTGGTGGAGACTTCGTACTTTTCGGACCAATCGAAAACTCAAGACTCGCATTCCCAGCTTGTGGTATGGCAGATATTATGATTGCTGAAGCAGCAAGAGATATCGGTACCGAACCTATTGAAGCACACCCATTGAACTTATTATTATAATTTGAAAGGGTCCGAGATTAGATGATTTTTATCATCTAATCTTAATTCAAATTATAATATTTTTTCTATTTTTTTTACTTATTTTATTCATTTAAACTATTTTTATCTGTTTTTAACTAATTTTCTATCATTTCTATTATTTTCTATTATTTTCACTAATTTATCCATTTTTAACTGTTTTCTACTATTTTCTCATCAATTTTTTAAGGATCTTCACTGATTTTCATCACATTTTAAAAATTTTCAAAATTATTTAACAAAATTTATATTATTTGATGAAAATACTATATAATATATAGAAAGATTATGGGGATTTAATATGTCTTTTTTAGATAAACTTTTCAATAAAGGACCTAAGCCAATTATTGCTGAAAGTCAACCAAGGGATTTAAGTATTTTAAAAGCAGGTAACAGACCTCAAGGTCCAGGTGTTATGGCAGCACAACAGGACGAATATTATGTAACTGCTTCTGTAGAGTTAGGAAACACCACTACAAAATGTGTAATCATGGCTACAAATTTAAATAACAGCCAATCTTATTTAATTAATAAAACAGTTAATATGACAAGGGATGTTAGAGCACCTAAACCTGGAGAAGAAGTCTTCGGTAAAACAGTTTGGGGTATTGAACTCTCTAAAGAATCCGTTGCAGATATGATTAAGGATACTGTTTTGGAATCACTTAAAAAAGCTCATATGGATATGGATGAAGATTTAGACTTTGTAGTAAGATCCACTGGGGTAACTGCTGGTTTTGCTACTACTCAGGAAGTAGGGCAAATGGTAAAGGCTTTAGCAGATGGTTGTCTTGATGCAGGTATTTCCCACACAAAAATGGCTCCTGCTATGTCAACTGCACACCTTCCAAAGAGACTTCAGAAATACACTTTATTGGATAATGTAATGTTTGATGGTGCTGTAGTAAGTGTAGTTCCACCAAAAGGAAAAGAAGTTGTAGCAAATGAAATGGAAGGGGAACTTGTTACTGCAGGTATTAAATTAGGTGCTAAATGGACTGAAGTAGACTATAGAAATCCTTGTGTATCTTTAGACTTCGGTTCTACCTTGGCAGGTAGGATTGTAAATAAGGATGAACCTTATGCAAGTACTGTTGGAAACTTCTTGGGATTAGCAGGGGTAATTTCAGACTCCTTGGCAAAAGGTTCCAAGCAAATTGACCAAAAGAATGGTGCTGCATTGGACATATTCGATCCTAAATTGCTTAAAAAGGCAGATGGCAAGAAACATCAGGAAAAAGCTAAGCAATACGCTAAGGAAGCTCATGAATTAATCAACATCTGTAAGGTTCCAGAAGGAATCGA
>NZ_JAZTXC010000173.1:0-9355 GCF_045636185.1 Methanobrevibacter sp.
AAGGATTGATGAAATGTTAAAAGGAAGTTCCCTTTCCATCCATACGCCGGCAAGCGTAATAAGGGACAATATTCCCATACCAACCAGGGAATCTGTCATAGGATGCTTGTATCCCATATAATTACCTATAACAGTAATGACTGAAAATATAATTAACAGCCTGATCCAATTGAAAATACCGTGAACAGTAACATTTTCAGTCCCATCAATAAAGTCAGTCATTATCTTCAGCCCCCTCTTCTTTTACAATAGCTTCTCTTCCAATTTTAGGTTCCAAATAAGAATATAATTTTTCAGTAAGAGGAACAGCGAGGAATATCACAATATAAATACCGATAGAGAATGAAAGTAGATTACTGAATCCTGCAAATGCTTCAATACTTGTTTCCAGAGCAGGAAATGCAGCAAGAGTAGGACCTAAAGAAGCAGCATTCATACTTGCACTGCCTACACCACTAGCCATAGCAAATGCAAATGGGTGTAGTGGAATAAGGGAAACAGAAAGACTGGCCAAAAAACTAATGAATACAGTTCCAATAATGGTTCCGACAATGAATAATGCAAAAATTCCTCTTGATTCCGGAGAATTAAATCCATATTTATCAACAATAACCGCAACTTCAGGTTCACGGCCAATAGAACTGGTCATGCCAATAGTCTCTCTTTTAAATCCTAAAAGCAAAGCAACAGGAAGAGCAATTAAAATTGTAGCCAAGTGCCCCAATTCCTGCAACAATAATGCAGGACCCATCTCAAAAATCAAATGTATGGACTGGCCACTTGAAATAGCCAATTTAGCAATCAATATACCAATAAAAAGCATCATTGCCCCTTCAGCAATTCTTGATTGCCTTCGTTTAATCCATCTAATCGTTTTTGACAAATAAAAAAGTAAACCCAAAACCATAGTATAAAGCAATGGCATGATTATAACTTCAACACCTTTAGCAATTGGAATTTTAATTGTTCCAATTAATTCGGCAATAATTACTAAAATAAGCACAGTACCATGTAATCTATAATCTCTCCAAGGATTCTTCTTTAAAATTCGCCTATCCGTTTTTTCACGATAAGGATGTTCTACATCACTCGATTGAAAATCTTTCCCCAAAATTATTTTCTCCCCCAAAAACTTTTCACTTAATTAATAAATTCATCAAAGCACTATTTAAATTAGTACTATTCAAATGTCAAAATTTCATAAAATATGCATAAAAAAAATAATTTTTAAAAATAAAGTTCCTAAAAAGCGAATAAAATAAAACACGATAAATATTGTTAAAATATGAAAAATATGGTTAAAAAGAATTAATCTATAAATTACATTCTACAAATTGGTTTTGATAAGTGTCTACGTGCGCTAACAGGAGTTTCATAAAATTTACCATTATTTAAAGAACGTTTGATTTTAAATTTCACTTTTTGTGAAGATTTTATTCTATTTCCACATTTCTTACATTTGAATCCTTTGCCCTTTCCTGCAGAAGTCATTCTTTTTCCACATTCGCAAACCGGATTTCTATACTCAACATCATTTAACTCAATTACCTGGAATTTTTCAATATTAAATGTATTCTGCTCACCGATACCACCATACAATTTTATTACATCACCATCACGAAGATGTGAAACGATTTTTCTGAAGTTCTTTGTCGGCTCATAAGCACCGCATTCAATTTCACCAGTTTCGTCAAATACCGTGAAAAACATATGACCTCCATCAATCACATGAGGATTATCCTTTACCGTAGTTACCAGTTCATAACATCCAAACTGTTTCATCTGAGAGATATTATCAACCTTTTGAATATGCATATCCGTATGCTGATTTGTTAAAAAAATGCAATAGTCTTCAATTGGCTCAGACACCTCAACAATGTCTTTAGCCTTGTCTAATGCTTCAACATTATTTGATCGTATACCATACAATACAGGACACGGAGTTTTAGGTTCAATTGCAATATAGTCTTCAGAATAATCTACATTTTCAAAAGTATCCGGAAAAGTCTCCTTATCCATTTCCACTACAGAATCATAATTGATTTGGCGTTTTTTTCCATAATTTTGTGGAGTTCTATATGCAAGCAGTTCATAAGTACAGTCATCTAAAGGCAAGCTAATGGCTGCAATAGAACCAATTATTCCTCTTCCCTTTTTAAACTTATGGATTTCACATCCTACAGATTTTCCAAACACTTCAGCTTCTTCAATTGTAATGAATGAATAAATGGCTCTAAAAGCATAATCTTCCATTTCTTTTGTAATTTCCCCATCGTAAAAGATTACACCAGGATTAGTATTTTCACAATCGAACATGGATAATTTTGAAACTTCATCCAAAACAATTTCTTTAGCAAAATCGGCCTTTTCATCATTAATTATTTTAAAAGACACTCCACCATTACCTCTAGTCTTAAAACGAGCAAAAGGATTTAATCTAATTAAACGAGGATAATCCACAATATCAATGCCATTTTCTTTTAGTCTGCGGATAATATGGCATGCCAGATAAGTTGTACACATGCCATCGGGAGAATCAGTATCATCTATTCCAATATACAAATAATTAATTATAATCACCTTACAATTAACTTATTATACATGAAACTAAATATAATTTTTTAAAGAAATAAGAATTGGTTGTATTTAATATGTTAACTCGAAGCAGAATGTTACAAGAAATAGAAAAATTATTAATTTCAGAAGGTTACAAAACCTCTGATATTTATGATCAAGGTTCTTTTGATATTGTTGCTCGTAAAAACCTATTAATTTTACTTTTAAAAACTTTTGTTAATATCGATAGTGTGAATGAAAAAAATGCTCAAGAAATGAAGCAATTGGCAAATATTTTTTTAGCTTCACCAATAATAATTGGAGCAAAATCCAGAAACGGCATTTTAGAAGAGGGAGTAATCTATGAAAGATACGATATTCCAACAATCGGTATTGATACATTGAAAAACATGATCATATATAATGAATATCCTGAAATCCTGGCTGACCGTGGAGGATATTTTGTTAAAATCGACGGCAATGTAATCAAACAATACAGAGAGGAATACTCACTTTCCCTGAAAGATTTGGCAGACCTTGCCCATGTTTCAAGAGCCACAATGTACAAATATGAAAATGAAATAGTCCGGGCAAATGCAGAAACGGCAATGATTCTGGAAGAGATATTGAATACGAAAGTTACTCTGGATATCGATATATTGAAGTACAGTCAAGAAGACCAAATCCAATACCAGCAAACAGGTGAAGGAACCGAAGATTTATTGAAATTAGGTTATGGAGTTGTTTCCACAAGCAAAAGTCCATTTGATGCTGTTGCAAAAGATAACAGCTCATCATTAATAGCCAATGTTGAAAAAAATAGAAGCCAAAAAACTTTAAAAAGAATGGCAGTTCCTTTAAAGGATTTATCAATGATTACTTCATCAGAACCTGTTTTTATAATTAACAATGACAAGATTAAAGAATCCCTTGGAACAATTCCCGTAATCAAATCCTGGGAGTTGAAGGAATTTGAACGTTCACAAGAACTGTTAAAATTGATTAAAGAAAGAAAGGAAAATCAGTGATAGTATGGAAGATTTAAGAATTCCCGATATGGAAAATTACCCTATCAAATGGGTTTGTAACTTTAGAGGGCAAAAAGCAATCGGAATATGTGGATATTCACAAAAAATAGCAATGTTTGCATCTGATGAAAGAGTATCAAGAATTCTGGAAGACATTGTAATCGGAACACATGAGGACTTGGAAGGCTACGGGTGTGAAGAAAAAGACAGATGCTGTAATTTTGATTGCAAATACTGTGAAATAACCCCAAGGCAATACCTGCAGATTACAGGCAAAAAGCCATCAAACAAAAATGTAAAAGATTTAAACGAAGGACTGAAAAGTTTAAATGCTGAATTTGAAATAATGAATATTGTCCCATTTAAAGAATATGAAGTGATAAAGTTTTAAATACCTTTTAAAACTTCCATATCTTTTTTTATTTCCTCAACACTTGCCGCACCAAACGTCATCAAATCTACGAAATCAAGAGAGTTGAGAAAAGTAAAACCTTCTTCAGGAGTTTGGATACCTACGCTCAGCACACGGCAAGCCATTATCTTTTTATTTAAATCAAGGATTTTTTGCCTGAACTCTTTTCTTTGTGCCTTTAAAAATGAAGGAGTATCCATCATATATGCAAAACTATTTAACGGAAGCATATAAAAATCAAATAAATCCAAATCCATATTATCCTTAAGTAAATCAGTTGTTCTGTATGGAAAAGCAGTTACAATACCTGATAAAGAATTTGAATCATTAATCCTGGTTAAAATTTTGGATGTTAAATTCCACTTGTAGGCATCAGTTATGAATTCATCAACCATCATCACCGGCGTATCATAGGAAGAAAATAATTCAATGTCATCCTCCCAGTCAACTTCACAGGCAACTTCATAATTAGGCGCCAAATAATCAACATCAGACTTGCCAATGGTAGCGATAACTTTCATTTCACAGCCATTATCACATGCCAAATCAAATCCTTTAAGAAGATTTTCATCATTCACCAAATTAATTGCCCTAACGCCATCATCATAAGCAGCTAAAATGACTTCAGCTATTTTTTCAGGCTGTGAATATAAATCCAAGTAATACAATCTTGCCCTGTGACCATAATATGATTCTGCCATAAATGGACCATATCCCAAAATAGTCTTCGGAATGGATTTATCTTTAAAATCTAAATTATCCTCAAAAATAAAAATCGCCCTTTATTACTTTTTTCTCAATTTTCAACATTATTATAATAATTATAAATATGAAGAAATATATATAGTTAAGTAATATTAATGATAATATTAAAAAATTATTTAATATGGTGAAATAATGAAAGTACTCGTTGCTGACGCAATAAATGAGAAGGGAATTGAAAATTTAAAGGAAGTTGCTGATGTTACAGTCAATACAAGCATCACTCCTGAAGAATTAGTTAATACAATAAATGAATATCATGGAATTATAGTAAGAAGTAGAACTAAAGTTACAAGAGAAGTAATTGAAAAAGCGGACAATTTAAAAATAATTGCAAGAGCCGGTGTCGGAGTAGACAACATCGATTTGGATGCTGCTACTGAAAAAGGTATAATGGTAGTCAATTCACCAGAATCCACTTCCATTACCGTAGCAGAACACACAATGGGATTATTACTTTCCATGGCACGTAAATTAACAATTGCTGACAAATCTGTAAAAGAAGGTAAATGGGAAAAGAAAAGATTTATGGGAGTTGAACTCAGAAATAAAACTCTCGGTGTAATCGGAATGGGAAGAATCGGTTCCCAAGTAGTGAACAGATGTAAGGCCTTTGAAATGGATGCAGTTGCATATGATCCATACTTGCCTGAAGAAGTGGCAAAACAGATGGGTGTCGAATTAACTGATTTGGAAACTGTTCTTAAAAAAGCCGATTTCATTACAATCCATGTACCGTTAACCCCTGAAACCAAACATTTAATTTCAACAAAAGAATTTGAATTAATGAAAGACACCGCCTTTATTACAAATTGTGCACGTGGTGGAATCATTGATGAAGATGCATTATATGATGCTTTGAAAAATGATAAAATTGGTGGAGCAGCTTTAGATGTATATGAAGATGAACCACCTGCTGAAGATTCAAAATTATTCGAATTAGACAATATTATTTTAACCCCACACATTGCAGCATCAACTAAAGAAGCTCAAAGAGATGCAGCAATTATTGTAGCTGATGAAATTATCGATTTATTCAAAGGTGGAACTCCTAAAAATGTTTTAAACATGCCAAGAATTGATAATACAACTTATCAAGAACTAACCCCCTACTTTGAAATTGCTGAAAAATTAGGCAGATTCATTTCTCAGGCAGTAAACGGCAAAATTACTGATTTGGAAATTATCTACAGTGGAGAACTTGCAAAAATCGATAATTTAGAAATTTTAACTAGAACTGTTGTCCAAGGTGCTGTCAATCCGTTCTTAAGCTCACCTGTAAATGCAGTTAATGCATCACTTGTGGCAAAAGACCGTGGAATCAACATCATTGAAGGAAGAAAAACCAATGCTAAAGGTTATGATTCCTTAATTAGTGTAATAGCAAGAACCGATAAGGACAGATTCTCTGCTGAAGGAACAAATCTACACGAAGCAAGAATTTTAAAAGTCAATGGATACTGGGTAGATGTCATTCCTAGAGGACATATGTTCATTGCAAAATATGAAGATATACCTGGAAGCATTGGTGCTATAGGTACCAAATTAGGAGAATATGGTGTTAATATCGGAATCATGCAAGTTGGAAGAGATGAAGAAGGTGGAAGAGCAATTATGGTCTTAACCTTAGACAAAGAGATTCCAACAAATGTAATCAAAGAAATCCAATCTTTAGACAATGTTTATGAAGCTATTGGATTAAACTTATAGAAAAACAATTTCACCATATTGTTTTTTATTTTTTTATTTTTTTTTACGAGCATCAAACTTCAATAATTAAAAAAAAGTTATTTTTTTGAAACCTTTTTAATGTTTCCATTTTCATCAAACTCTATTTTAAGAGAATTGTTTTCAGAAATTATAATAGGTTGCATGGAAGAATTAGAAATGATTTTAATATTATTCTGAGGATTTTGCCTTCTTTCATATTCTTCATAAGCAGTGTTTGGAGTATCCTCAAAGTTTGCATCCTCATCAAAAAATCCTGCCTTAATGACTTCACCTTCTTTTAAAACATCATTTTCATCAAAGAAATCATCAATATCATCATCAAACATGTCACTGTAATCACCTACAGTGTATTCACACGGATTACCGTATTTATCATATGATTTAAAAGTCTCATAGCTATATGGCAAGCAGACAATCATGTGAAAAACACCATGTTTAGAAAAGGTTTTTAAATCCGCTCCGGAAGGGCGGGCACTTGGTCCAGGGTGTGAATGAACGGATCCCCAATATTTTAAAGTTGGAGGTAACATTTCAGTGTGTACAACAGCACCTGTAGATCCCGTTTCCCCAGGAATAAAAATAAGATTGGTTAAGTAAAGCTTTTTATCTTTAATTTCTCCATCAAAAAAAGCTAAAAATTCATTTGGAAATGATTGTTTAGAATAATAGATTACTGCATCAAGGATTTCCCTATCAACACAAATTTCATCGAAATCCTCATCATTATCTGTATTAAATATTTTTGATAAAAAACTCATAATTAAACCTTTAGAATAACTTATTAAAAAACTCTTTTGAAAAAATTGAAAGATTGCAATCTACATAAATATAACTACGATAGGAAATTTGTTCTTTTAATTCTTTCTTATTGAAACCTTTAACTTCTTTATTTTTCCTATAAATACCAATTCCACGTTTTTTCCAAGTTTCAACATCGTTCAAGTTTATTCCATTCATGAATAGCAATTCATGGATATCTGATAAATTTAAGCCATTAATTTTTTCATTGGCTTGGCTGGAAGAGTATTTTGATTTTAAGAAATGAATTCCATATCCATTTACGCAGTTTCTCCATGCTTCATCCTGTCTCCATTTAAAATAGTCATAAATATCAGAATCGTTAATGGGAATGATTCTTGAATCGAAAGCTACAGGTTTTGCAAATTCACCATCATAATTAGAAGTGAATGATGATGAAGCAAAACTTGCCATAACAGAGTTGATTTTTTCAATGCGACCATTGAACGGAACATTATCCAAAAGAATGCTAATTTCATCTGAAAAGGTATAGATAAAAATAGGTGAAAATTCTTCAAACAAATCTTTGCAGACTTTCACCATTATTCTGTAGAAATTACTGTCATATGGCTTTTCAAGTTCCATTTTTTCAGTAAATGAATGGAAACTTCTACCATCTAATCGAACAATGATTTTAGAATTAACTGGAACTCTTAAATCAGCATAAATTTCATATTCTTTCATTATAACCCGACAGAAATTGTTTCATTAAAGCTTTTAAGTAATTTAATTGCAGAAATTGCGGCTAACATACTGGTTTTTGGATTAGCTGCACATGGATGATTCATTGTAGTCGTTTTGAATTCACCGAAATCTCCCTTTGCAGTAATTTCATGAACATTACGGTCAACTTTAGGATCAACAATGATTTTAACATCAATATCTCTATTGCATGCCAAACTAATGGTTGCAGCAACATTGATATTCAATGGAAATTCTTTGACTGCTTCAGATGCTTTTCCTTCAAATAATATTTCTTCAGAATCTATATTTTTGCCTAAAGATTTTGGTGATTTGCGTGTGATTAATGTTATTTCCTTTAAACCAAAATCGGCAACAGCCTTAATTCCATCCAAACCCACGATTGCACCAGAAGGCAAGTGTATATGAGCATTATTCTCTTTAGCCAACTTCAAAGCTTTAATATAAAAGTTCTTATCCATAAATGCACCAACACTCATAATAATCATGTCAATTCCTTTTTCTAAAATTTTTGGTGCCAATAATTTTACGGAATCCGGAGAAGCACATTCTAAAACTAAATCAACATCATCCAGCATATCCTCTAGGCTAATTACAGCTACACCTCCAGCAAATGAAGCCAGATTTTCCGCTCGTTCAATATCCTTATCGAAAAAATATTTGATTTGTATATCACTATCTTCGGGAACTATTCTGCTAGCGATGATATTAGCAATAGCTCCGCATCCTATAATTCCTACTTTCATTAGAATCACTTAAAAAAAGAATTAAATAAAAAAAAGTTGAAAGATATAAAGTTAAATCTTTCAGTCAAAATTAGGTTTATCTTCGAATTGTGGTTGAGTTTCAGGGTTTGAAGCTTGTTGTGGAGGACGATTTGGAACAACAGTATCAGGAACTGGTGGTTCCGGATTGACTTTTTTGATATCTCTAGGATTGATTAACATGATATCTCCAATAGCTTGCACTTTGTCAAAGTCAACAGTTAATAAATCATGCTGGAATGATCTGGCACCAACATTATCATCAGGAACACCTTGAAAAGCACCTTTAATATTATCAAGTAAACCTATTTGTTTTCTTTCAGGTTCAACAGCTCTTACTTGTAATTTTGAGATGGTTCCTAACCTAATATTTAAAACAATATCTTCAACTTGGCCAACATAATGACCTGTGTTTGTATATATACTTAAATTGCGTAAATTTGAAACTTCTACCATTATAACACCACAGATTAGTTTATAATTATTAACTAAATAAAATATGTATAACATTATATTATTTGTATATATAAATAGTTTTTGTTCAAAAAGCCAATTTCAATTATAAACATTACCCTAAAATAAAAAAATTGGGCATAAAGTAA
>NZ_JAZTXC010000174.1:0-2724 GCF_045636185.1 Methanobrevibacter sp.
ATTTATTTATATCTAGATTGATAAAAGTAAACTTACAGTCAATTTTAGCAATTTTTATGGGGGAAAAATATCTTTTTTAAAGGCATTATTTTTCTTTTTTAATGAATGTATGTTAATTTTGACTGAGGTTTGATTTGATTAAACCTTAAATTGGTATTTCAGTTTAGGATAGGGATTGTTTTTAAAAATGATTACTGTCTGTTTGAAAAGGGCTGAGATTCAATTTTAAATGAATACAAGTAAGAATATATTGATTTATGGTCATTAAATGAGCAAATCTTCTATTAAATTTAGTAAAAAAATCAAAATTTAGGTTAATTTGTATTAACAAGAATTTATGATTGGTATAATCTGGTTTAGTGTTTATTTGATGTGCATAGTTAGTGAAAACTGGTTATGATTTCGTTTCTTAAATGCAATAATAATTGGACATATTACTTGTAAGGATTTGTAGTTTAGATTAATGCTAAATGTAATAAATTAATATTATTACTTTGATTTAAATGTATTAAGTTTAATTTGGTTTGACTCTCGTTAAAAATTATTAATGGGGATTAAATTGAAAATAAATAATATAATGCATTTAGTACATTCGTTATTACTATTATTTGGATGTTTTAATCCACATAATATTAATCGAAATTATATAGGTAAAAGGACGGTGAAAGATTTTAATATTGGTGCTGGCGTTAATGGCGTTGGTTTCGATAGAGAGGTAAGATTGATTCATGGTATTGTTGTTAGCAGGGAGGTTTCGTAACAATCTCTTTACAATAAGCAATTGATGTTGAAATTTTTATTTAATGGAGTGATTTAATGATAAAAAAGAGATATATGATTCTCGTTTTATGTATTATCACATTATTATCAATACAATTTGTGTCTGCTAATGATAATGCTGATGATATAACGGTTTTAGGCGCTTCTGAAGATATGGATATTCTTCAAGCTCCTACTGAAACAAAATCCTATACGGATTTAAATAATACAATAAATGGTAATTTAGATAATGAAATAAGTTTAGAATATAATTATAATTATCAAAACGGAGATCCAAGAACAGGAATAAATATTACTAGAAACTTAGTAATTAATGGTAACGGCGCTGTAATTGATGGTGCTAGTTTATCTAGTCTATTTAATATATCTAGTGGTGTTACCGTAACTTTGAAGAATTTAACGATTACGCATGCTGCTGGAATAAGTGATGACGGTCAAGAATGGTATCGTGCAATTACCGCTGGTAGTGAAACTAGTTTAAATATTGTTGATTGTACTTTTGACAGTAATCAGGCAGGTAGAGAATGGCAATTTGGGGGGACTGAATTTGTTGGTAGTGCTATATACTCTTTAGGTAATGTAAATATTCAGAATTCTAATTTTACAAATAATGTTGTCCAAACTGCTGGTGTAATTTATACAACAGGAACTCTTACTGCAAAGAATACTAACTTTTCTAATAATAGAGCTATTAATCGTCAACAAGACAATACAGACGGTGGTGCTATTTTTGCTTCTTATGTTGATTTTATAGAAAACTGTACATTTAAAAGTAATTTTGCTGATGTGGGTGGTTCTATTTATTTAATTAATGGAATTGGAAGAATTTCAGATTCAACTTTTGATGGTACTGGTGTGAATCAAGGTTACAATCAAATGGTTATAAATGGTGCGGCTATCACAACTTTATGGGGTGCTATAAATTTGATTGAAAATTCAACTTTTACTGATTTTACTTCAGTAACTGATGGTGGTGCTATCTATATGATGTCATTAAGTGGAACTGCAACTACAACTATTATAAATTCCACATTTAAGCGTAATTCTGCTTCTTCCAATGTTCAAGGTGACACTTGTTTAGGTGGTGCTATTTATACACCAGGTAATTTGGAAATTGAAAATGTAGTTATGGAAGATAATGCTGCAGTAAAAGGTGGTGTTTTTTATGCAGGAGGAACTGTAACAATTTCAGATTCCCGTCCAATAAATAATAATGGTAGATTAATTGTTCACCCTGTAACCGTAAATGGTGGTGTAATTTATGCTAAAGGTGATGTAGTCATCAATAACACTGATTTCGGTTATAATTATGCTACTGTTGCGGGTGGTGCAATATATTCTGAAGGAAATGTGAATTTCTATAATTCTAAAGTTGACGGATCTGCTGACACTACTGATGGAAATGGTGATGGTGGATTTATTTATGCTAAAGGCAATGTTGAAATAGAAAATTCAACCATTGAAGCTGTATATATGAAAGTTGCAGAACAAGGTCACCAATTTAGTGGTGCTGTATTTACAGAAAAAAATATTGTTGTTAAAAATTCCAATTTCACTAAAACCAATAAAATGCATTCCAGTATTGGTGGTGCCATCCGTGCATTAGGTAATGCAGAGATATACAACTCTAATTTCACACACAATAAAGCGGTACAATATGGTGCATTATATGTTGATGGTACTTTGGATGTTTATGACAGTTATTTCTACAATAACACCAACTCAGTTGCTTTTGCTGAACAAAGAGCTATTGTAAACAATACTCAGTTTGTTAACAATACATGTAATGCTGAAAATATAAATGGAAGAATTTTAGGTTCCAATTCAACATTAAACATTACAAATTCTGTTATTGACGGTACTCGCAGTACTGGTAGTCAATTTAAAGGTAGTGTATTTGCTGACGGTGATGTGTTTGTGGATAATTGTAATTTCACAGACTCA
>NZ_JAZTXC010000175.1:0-12631 GCF_045636185.1 Methanobrevibacter sp.
ATAGTCATTTTCCAAAGTTATAGTGGAACCATAATAAGCATTATCAATCTTTTTCTGCAGTGCCGTAAAAGTTCCATCATCTTTTGCACTTAACTCATCAACATTCTCAAATACACCTAATGCATCATTTGTCTGATCTGCATTATCAATTGCTGAAACACTTAATGTCTCATCAACAGTCTGATTTACATCTTCTGATGCTGAAACACCGGCAACAGAAACAATAAATACAACCAGACAAAATAATATTAAAAATTTTCTCTTCATGATTTTCCCCCATTTTAAGCCGTTAATTAAATAAATGCCTAAAATATAGTTAAAATTTTATCAAAAGATATATATATATATATAGTGATTTTAAGGAATAAAAAAGCTTTTTTTGCGAAAAATTATAAAAATAATGATGAAAAATGTGAAAAACACTAAAAAGAATTCAAAAATAAAAAAATAGTTGAGAATATAATCCTCAACCTCTAACAGTTACTCGATTTGCAATTGCCGCACCGTTTGAATACATGGAAGTTATAATGTATTCCCCAAGCATTAGATTAATGTTTAGGCGGGCAATACCACTGCCATCAGTTATTCTGTTGTACATTACACCATTAATGTTGAATGTAAGTGTCTGATTGGCAAAAGGCTTACCCTGACCGTCAAGTAATTTCGCTTCGAACTTGGTTCCGTCACGATAGTTCATTACAACATCTTCAGCTTCCAGAATAGGTAAAACTTTAATTGTATTGGCCAAACTTAAGCCGTTATACATAATAGTTGCAATATAAGTACCTGGGTTCAAGTTAATATTCATATTGATGTACCCGTTTGCATCAGTTGTTCTGGTATATAAAACACCGTTGATATTTAATGTAGCGTTTACACCTGCACCAACTGGTTTTCCCTGATCATTGAGCAATCTGAAAGTAAATTTGGATGCATTTTTATAGTATTTAGTTAAATCATGGTTTTCCACAATATTTGGTAAAACATTAATGATATTTCCAGACTGTTCTTTAGAAACAGGGTTTATTGCAGTGATAACATATTCTCCAGGATTCAAGTTGATGTTCATTTTTGCAACACCGGCATCATTGGTTTTTCTCGTGTATAAAACACCATTAATATTAAAGTTAACATCAGTATTTTTCAATAGGTTACCTGCAGTATCAACGAATGTTGCATAATATTGAGTACTGTTTCTGAAAATCTTTGTAATATTGTTTCCAGAAATCGTCGGTTTAACAGTAATGGTAGAATAAACTGTTGTTCTACCATATTCTGTTGTTGCAGTATAAACACCACTGTTTAAGTTAATGGCCATTGAAGCTATACCATTTTCATCAGTAGTCTTAATGTAATCCATATCATTGATATTAATGCTAACATCCGCATTGGCAACAGCTTTACCACTATCAGTTAAATGGACAACAAACCGTTCAGGACCGCCACGGTATTTAACCAAAACCGGTGCATCAATAGATATATTTACAAGAACATAATCATTATTGATAAAAATACAATTATCAATACTTGTATGTTCCAAATATGCCCATATCGCTTCACCATCATCAGCAGAGTTATTTATAAAATTAGAGTTACCAATATTAGTAATATCATATGAATACAGAGCACCACCGTTACTGGATTGATATGCATCAAGAATTAAAGCAGAATTATTCACAAAGTCAGAATTATAAATATTTGCTGCTTCACAGTAAATGGCACCACCAGAAGAAGATGTTGTATTAGAAAACCAGGAAACTGAACTTTCAGCATAATTGTCAGAAAAAATTGAGTTATTGACATTGACGGCATTTGCACTAACCGCTCCGCCAGAAACAAATTGACCAGATATAGAATTGCCTGCAAATTTAGAGCCAGAAATGTCAACACTACCTGTTGAAGCTATGGCACCGCCAGATAATGAACCTCCAGAAGAACTAATCCTGTTGGAAATAAAATTAGAATTAATAACTGTTAAATTTCCATCACAATAAACAGCACCTCCAGAAGATGAAACTGAATCTACGCCTGAGTTCACATTATTTTCAAAAAGGGAATTAATAATTGTTAAATTTCCTTCACAAAAAATGGCTCCCCCTTTAGTATCGCCGAAGCTAGAAAAAATTCCATTATCCCTGAAAATACAATTAGAAATAACTGTATTATTTCCATTAATTGCCATAGCACCGCCATATCCATCCCTATAGAATCCATTGATAAAAATGATATTTTTCAATACAACATTATCTGATTCTATGTACAATATACGTTCAGACTGACCTGCGTCAAGAGTATGGCCATTACCATTAATCGTTATGGATTTATTGATAAAGAGAGATGTAAATGAATATTTATAATCATCATCCAAATTGATTTCAGAACCTTCTTCAGCGCCATCAATCTTTTCTTGCAAATCAGTGAAAGGACTAACACCAATACTGTCTGAAATTCCACCATCATTTTGAGATATACTTAATGTATCCACATTACTAACTAAATTGTTACTATCCTCAGTTACAATCTGATTTATATCTTCTGCCGCAGAAACACCTGCAACAGAAACAATGAATAAAATCAGACAAAATAATATTAAAAACTTTCTCCTCATAATTTTCCTCCATCCTAAGCCATTGATTAAATAAATGCCTAAAATATAGTTAAATGTTTATAAAAAGATATATATAAATATAGTGATTTTAAGGGATATAAAAGCTTTTTTTGTGAAAAATTTTAAAAATAAAATAAAAAAATACATAAATCAATGAATAATATTCAAAATACAAAGTAACATAAAATATGATTTTGTCTTTAAATAGATTAGCACAAAACAAAATAGTAAATGATATTTATCAGATGATTTCCTGAAATACAATATACTGGATTAAAATGAGTCTGCAAATCATCAAAATACAATATCTTTTTGTGCAATTCATCCATTACTTAAAGAAGTTTGGATATTATTACTATTACTTAAATAAAATTCCATTCTTCCAAACATGTTTGTACAACAAATCTTATTTTTAAACAAATCTATTTAAATATAGTACACAAAATACAAATTGATAATACACAAATAATTTCATTAAAGTTTCACTGAATATTCAGTTTAATTTCATATATTTATATAAATGCGGTAGAAAAAATATAATGATATGAACATTTCATGACCCCATGAAAATTCAGAAATGAAAAAATTAATGCTGTGATAGAATGATTTTAAGTAAAGATTATATTGAAAAGGACATGCTGTTTATTGTCAAATCGGAAATCAGATTAAGAATACTGACAGAATTGAATAACAAACCCCAAACAATCAAGGACATTGTGAATAAAACAAACATCGCATATTCCTCCGTCTCAAACAATCTCAACAAATTGGAGTACAAAAACCATGTCATAAAAGAAAACAGAATTTATACGATGACCCCATTGACAAAACTGTATTTCAGCCAGCTGATGGAATTCAAAAAAAGTGTTGACATCATCAAGAATTTCGACAGCCTATGGTACAAGCATAATATAACCAATATCAATGACGAACTGATTGAAAACATTACTGAACTATACGAATCAAAATTGATAGAAACCGACCCCATTGACATCTACAAAACCCACAACAACATCAAAACCCAATTAAAAACTTCTAAAAACATCAGAGCAATACTTCCATACATTCATCCGGACTATCCAAAACTGATTGAAAACATAATGAGAAACAACGGAAAAATCGAACTGATTATGGAAAGAAATATCTATCATGGACTAATATCCCAGATAGATAAAGAACTGAAAAACCGATGCATAAAGAATGCTTCTTTAAAAATTCATATATTGAAGGAAAATTTAGACATATATCTATTAATCTGCGATGAATCTATGAACTTGGGACTGTTTAAAAACGACGGAAGCTACGACCAGAATAGAATTTTAAATTCAAATACTCCGGAATCCATAAAATGGGCCAATAATTTATTTGAAACCATAAAAAGCAAAGTGATTTAAATGAGCAGAGATATTGCAAAGAACAATAATGCGCAGGAATTCAAAAACGTGAAATATCTTTTAACCTCATCAATGAGAACATTAATCCTAGTAGTACTATACAACAAGAAAAAAAACCTTAATGAAATTAGAGATGAATTACATAAACCCTCAGCAACAATATTGCATGGATTGAAAGAATTGGAGGAAAATAACTTAATTAAAAAGGACAGGAAATATTATTCATTGACCTCGAACGGATATTTGCTCGCAACAAACGTCATAAAATTAATTGACAACTGGCATTCAATTGAAAAAAATAAGATTTTCTGGAATAACCATGACCTTAGAGGAATTCCAGAAAATTTTCTGAATAAATTATATCTTCTTAAGGATGCCGAATTGATTTCATCAACAACCAGCGATTTATCAAATGCATTCAACAAATACATTGAACTGATATCCGCCTCCAAAGAGCTGACAATAATACTGCCAATATATTCGGAAAACCACTTCAAATACATAATTAAATTACTTAAAAGCAATCAGCTGAATAGTCTAACGCTATTAGTCAATACGGAAATATTGCAAACAATGCAAAAAAGCAGATACCTGAAAAAATCATTGATCGAGAACAAAAATGTAGAAATACTGGAAACCGATGAACATATTAAATTGTTCTTAACCTACTCCACAGACTTTATGGCATTGACTTTATTCTTCAAGGACAATCACTATGATGACTCCCAAATCATAATAGACAACCATAAAAGTGCAATCAAATGGAGTAAAGAATTGTTTAATTTTTATAGTAGAAGGTGATGGAATGGTTACTAAAAACAATACAACAAGAATTTTAGAAATGATTTTGTTGCAGAGAAAAGGCGGGAAAACATCAGCAAGAATAATAGAACAAATATTGAAAAGACCATACAATTCTAACCAAATATCAAAACTATTAAAAATAAGCTATAACACGGCATCTCGTCATTTTCAGATAATGCTAAAATACAAAATTGTTGAAAAAAAGGAAATCAGCTATGCTACATACTATATTGCTTCAGAAGCATTGTTGAATGTTGAGGACGAATTTTACAGAATTAAAGAATTAATTTAAATATTAATTAAACATAAAATATTATAGTAAGAAATTCAGGTGATTTAATGGAAAGTGAAACAACAAAGAAACATCAGAAAGAATCATCATCAGACATAACCTGCGGCATTATCACATTAAGTGACAGCAGAGATAAAAAAGAAGATTTATCCGGAGATTATATAGAAAATGAGATTAAAGAAAGATATCTTTTAAAATCAAGAAAAATCATCAAAGACGAGAAAGATGATCTTTTGAATGCGATTGAGGAAATGATTAATGAAGATATTGATGTAATCTTAACCAATGGTGGAACCGGTCTTAGCAATAGGGACATTACGGTTGAAACTGTTGAAAAATTATTTGATAAAAAGATTGACGGATTCGGCGAAATATTCAGACACCAGTCATATATAGAAATCGGCTCAGGAGCACTGCTTTCACGTGCAACAGCAGGAGTCTATAAAAAATCCTGTATATTCTCCATGCCGGGATCACCTAATGCCGTTAAGACCGCTTTAAAAATAATAATTGATGAACTGCCACATATCGTTCATCATGCACAAAAATAGAATATTGAGATGGATTTCATATCCATCTTTCTTATTTACCGAATGATGAAAGCACAATAGCCGGAGTAACATATCCTTCAATAACTGCGGCAATTGCTAAAAAAATCACCATCAGCACTACTGAAAAAAGGATGTCTTTTAGAATATAAGTATCTGAAATGACTTCTTTAATGCTTCTTTCTTTAATGACACTAATTTCCAGTTTTGTAATTAAAAATGCACCTGTCAGTGCAAAAACGCTTCCTCCCAAATATTCAAAAATAAAATGAGGAATAATTGACAGGCTGGCGAAATAGAAATCGCTTCCAAAGGGTATGCCAATAGCTATAGCGTTAAATATTACCATCAACAGGGAAATCACGGAAAATAAAATTCCAGTAATGACAATGATTAAATCGACCATTAAATTATGAGTAAATAATCCTAAAGCACCACCACTGACATCAGAAAAATCAAATGTTTTATTGCTTGTACTCATTGCTTTGGTTATTGCACCGTAATTTTCTCCAACCCGAATATTACCTATAATAATACCAATTACAAAGAAAACTAAAAAGATTGCCAAAGCAATAAGTATCACTTTTTTATTTCTGGAAAAATATCCTTTTACAAATTCTTTAGTAAAGATTTCCATCATCAGAATTCATCCACTCTAATTAAAGGCTCCAATAGAATTCCTTCTTCATCAAATGCTTCAATAGCCCCTTCCTGTCTGTCAACGACAACAAAAGCCCTTGTTACATTTCCGCCATTTTCTTGAATAGCCTTAATTGCCTTGAGCAAAGACCCTCCAGTGGTCGATACATCCTCAACGACAATGACATTATCTCCAGAGTTTAATTCACCTTCAATTAATTTGGAAGTACCGTATCCTTTCTTTTCTTTCCTAATCATTAATAATGGAAGTTTACTTTCCAAAGATACTGCAGTGGCAATTGGAACAGCACCCAAAGCAGGTCCGGCCACTTTATCAACATCATCTTCAGCGATTAATTGTGTAATCATTTTTGCAATCGTGGATAAAATTTCCGGATTAGTTATTGCTTTTTTCATGTTAATGTAGTAATCGCTTTTCTTTCCGGAGGACAGTGTGAAATCCCCTTTAAGGAAAACATCATTTTCTTTTAATAATTCGATTAAATATTCTTTAGATGCCATTAGATATCCTCTTCGCCTTTAAGTAAAACTTTATCACCAATGGTTTTTACCATTTCTACAGGAATAACATTTTCACTGTCACGGATTTGTTCGGAAAAACCAGTTTTCTTAATTACAATATCAGTAATTTCAAAGCTGTCTTCATCAAAGATTATTTCATGGACTCTGCCTATGATTTTTATGTTTCCATCCAAAACTTCTTTGTTAATAAATTCTTTGGTTCTCATTTAAATCACCTATTATAAATTAATATTACATTATTAATTTAAATAGTTTAGTTTTAAAAAAGAAATTTTTCAATCCAGAAGGACAATAGGCAATTAACAGTATTGCCAACACAATAAGTTAAAAGGGAATCGGACAAATCATAAGCCGTTTCTTTTTTGACAATTCCTTTTTTGACATCATCCATCAGATTCAAAATTGATGATGTAACGGCAATGTTTTGCTGAATTTTTGAATCAATTTTTAGCTGAGAAATAAAACTATGTTTATCTTGATTTAAGCCATCATAAAATTCATTGATATCTAATTTGTATCTATTTAATAATACCAAAACATTAGATTGTGAAGTTTGTGTAATCCATACTTGCTTTTTAATTGCTACATGTATAGACTCAACAACACTTTTACCAATTAGTTCGCCTAACTTGGAATGTTTTCCCGCATTTGTCACCAAATTGTCTGAATCCAAATTGGAACCTATAATCAGACCGTCAGTGCCTGTTCCTGTGGCAAAATTATTGGAAAACTGTGAAGGAATTTTCAAATCATTAAGCGCAATGCTTTTAGCCTCACTGGCCACAGCATAAGCCTCTGCCAGCAAAGCATCATCAAGTCTTGAATTGATTAGCAAAATCGTGTTGATTGTTCCGAAGTGAAATTCACCGTTTTCCTCATAATATGATGCATCGTCCCCTGCACAGACAGCATTTACACGAACGCCTGCTGTGGTGATTGCAGTGACTTCCAATTTCTTATATCTCTTAGTGACAATAGAAAGATTTTTCATTAAGGCAAGAGTGACAAGACCCGTTGATTTTGAAGGATTAAAATTATAATCATTACATAGATTAACCAGATAATCTTTTAAATCATGATTTTCCAGATAATCAATAGTGTCCTGAGACAAATGATGGTTGAAAGCAAATTTCAAATCATCACGAATTCCACCATTCAAAACAGAACTGGAAATAATATTTCGTTTATTGTAGAATTTAATAAAAATAGAGTCTTTAAAATAATATACTTCATCTGAGGTTGAAGTCTTAAAAATAAGTCGATTATTATACATAAAAATAAAAAAAGAAAAGATGTAAATTAGATTTACATCATTGGAGGCATACCGCCCATACCAGGATCCATTGGCATGTCTTCAGCGCCGCCAGAAGATGCAATTACATCATCGATTCTTAAAATCATTTCAGCTGCTTCGGATGCAGATTGGATAGCTTGTTTTTTGACACGTTTTGGTTCAATTACACCAGCATCTTTCATATCTGCAACTTCACCAGTGAATACATCTAATCCCATGTAGAATGAGTCTTCTTGAGCAGCTCTTAAATCTACTAATGAGTCGATGCTGTCTAAACCTGCATTTTCAGCTAAGGTTTTAGGTACGATTTCTAAAGCTTCTGCAAATGCATTTACAGCTAATTGTTCTCTTCCAGAAATAGATTCTGCGTAATCTTTGAGTTTTTTAGCCATAGCAATTTCAGGAGCACCTCCACCAGCTACAACTTGGTCATCTTCAACAGTAGCTGCTACAACACCGATTGCGTCTTCAATAGCTCTGACGATTTCATCAACGATGTGTTTGGTACTGCCTCTTACGAATAAGGTTACGGATTTAGCTGCACTACATTCTTCGACAAAGATCATGTCTTCACCGGAGATTTTTCTTTCTTCAACAATTCCAGCTTCACCTAAATCGTCAACAGTTAAATCATCTAAGTTTGAGATAACGGTTGCGCCGGTAGCTCTGGATAATTTTTCAATATCAGATTTTTTAACTCTTCTTACAGCCATGATGCCTGCTTTGGATAAGTAGTGTTGTGCTAAGTCATCGATACCTTTTTGTGCGAATAATACATTAGCTCCAGAATCAGCAACTTTTTGAACCATTTCTTTAATCATGTTTTCTTCTTGTTCAATGAATGCTTGCATTTGAGCAGGGTCAGTGATTCTGATTTCAGCGTCAACTTCAGTTTCTTTAACTTCTAATGGAGTGTTGACAAGAGCGATTTTTGCATCTTTAATTTCAGATGGCATACCAGGATGTACTTTTTCTTTGTCAATGATAACTCCTTCAACTAAGTTGGATTCTTCGACAACAGCACCATCTTTCTTCTCAATTTTAATGTTGTCAGTGTCGACAACTTTTCCATCAGCTACTTTTTGTACTGCTTCAACGATTAATTTTGCTAATGGTTCACGTGCTGCTTCGGTTCCTTTACCAGTCATAGCAGTCATAGCTACTTTAGTTAAAGTTTCAGTATCAACTTTATCGATTGCAATTTCATCTAAGATTGCTTGAGCTTTTTCAGCTGCTTTTCTGTATCCCATTGCAATGATAGTTGGGTGAATGTCTGAGTCTAATAAGCTTTCTGATTTTTTCAATAATTCACCAGCAATAATAACTGCAGTAGTAGTTCCGTCTCCAACTTCGTCTTCTTGGGTTTTTGCTACTTCTACGAGCATTTTTGCTGCAGGATGTTCAATATCCATTTCTTTTAATATTGTTACACCATCGTTAGTTACTACAATGTCTCCAAGACCGTCTACTAACATTTTGTCCATACCTTTTGGACCTAAAGTAGTTCTTACAGTTTCAGCCAATACTTTACCAGCTAAAATGTTGTTTCTTTGTGCGTCTCTACCGATGGATCTGTTAGTTCCTTCAGGTAAAATAAAAATTGGTTGTCCACCTTGTGCCATTTAATCACCTTTTTTTAATTTTATAAATAATTAGATCAGTTTAGTTATCAACATGAAAAAATAAGTTATATTGTTGAATAAACCTTTCTACATATAACATGAGTTTAAGGTTATATAAATACTTTACTATTTAGTAAATTTTGGTAAGAAAAATAAAATATGAATGAAACTAAATGTTTATTAAATATCTTTTTTAAGTTATCAGGAAAAATTTTATCAGATATTTTTTTAATGATTTTGAGCAATTAAAATTGAATATTTGATAATATCATCATCAGCATAATCCTTTTGCATATCCAAAACATCATAACCCATATCATCAACAATTCCTTTAGCAATTGATTCCTCCCCACACCAACTAAAGCGAACAACATTACCTCCTTCAATAAGTTCAGGGATTTCATCAATATCTTTTGTAAATTTAATATGCTTCCTCTGGAAGTCCCATGCCAATTTCGATAGATTTTCACCAATTTTATTTAACAAATCACAAATTGCATCCCCTAAGGATTCATCTAAATTAACTTCCATATTTTGATAATCATCCCTCCTTGTAAGTAGAGCAATATTATCTCCCAAACCAGTCGCATCTATTTTAAGCATAATGGGCACGCCTTTAACCGTCCATTCATCAAATTTTTTAACTGAATCAATATTCCTATCATCAATTTTTACTCTTATTTTTAGAGATTCCAATTGATTTTTAATTTCAACAGCTTTATTTAAAACATCATCTTTGTTTTTATCAATAACTGGTATTATCATAAGTTGATAAGGTGCTACAATCGGAGGCAAGCGCAAGCCATCTTTATCGCCATGAATTGCAATAATCGACCCAATAACCCTTTCAGATATTCCCGCACAGGTTTGATATGCATATTTTTGCTTTCCATCAACATCTTCAAAGGCAACATCAAATAGTTTTGCAAGACTTTGGGCTAAATTATGGACTGATGCAATTTGTAAGGTTTTTCCATTAGGCAAAAAGGCATCAAATGCGATTGAACAATCCGCACTAGGAAATTTATCCCAAATCGGTCTTTTAGAAACAAAATATGGAATTCCCAGTTTATCAAAAAAATTTTGATAGATTTTAATAAACTCACGTACCTGCATGTCAGATTCCTTTTTTGTGGCATGTACGGTATGTGCTTCCTTAAAAGTAGAAATTTCATGAAGGCGGAAAAAATTCATAATAGGTTCTGTTTCATATCTGAATGCATTTACAATTTGATAATATTTGATTGGAAGATCAACATGGCTTCTAATCCATAACGCAAACATAGGATATATTATCGTTTCACTAGTTGGTCTAAGTGCCAATGGTTCATTTAAATCATTTTTTCCACCTTTCGTAACCCAAAATACCTCATTTTCATAATTTTCAACAAAGACAACTTCTTTTAAAAGTTGATTTTTAGGTACAAGTGTTGGAAAAATAACTTCTTCATGAGTTTTGTCTAATAAGTCCCGAATAAGATTAATTGTATGTTTTCTTATTTTAAAACCATAAGGCATCCAAATAACTGTTCCTTCAATAGGATACATTAAATCAATGATATTCGCTTGTGTTATAATATTTTTAAACCATTTCTCAAAATTTTTCATGATGATCATATACAATCAAGTATTATATTTAAATATCTTTTTTTGACGATATATAATAATGATGGAGACTAACTCAAATATAGATTTAATAATGGATAATCCCAGAAAAGCAATTAACAAATTGGCTTTCCCTACAATATTTTCAATGTTATTAATGTTTTTAAACAATATCATAGATAGTTTTTGGGTTTCAGGTTTAAATACTGACTCACTTGCCGCATTAGGTTTTATTTCACCATTATACCTGGTCATTATAGGCATTGGAATTGGCATAGGTGCCGGTGCGAATTCCCTAATTTCAAGATATCTTGGTGCCAAAAGAATTGATGATGCAAACAATGCCGTTATCCATTCATTAATTATCATGATTATTGTTTCAATCATCATTTTAATTATAGGTATTTTCTTTTTAGATGATTTAGTCATACTTTTAGGTGCATCAAGAGTTAGTTCCTATTGCTTAAGTTATGGACAAATAATATTCTTGCTCAACATTGTATTTTTATTTCCGAATGTAGTTGGAAGCATATTCAGAACAGAAGGAGATGCTAAAAGAGCAACAACCCCTTTAATATTATCATCCATCATAAATTTAATTATTGATCCTATCTTAATATATGGTCTAAACTTAAGAATCTTTGGAGCGGGACTTGCAACAGTAATGGCATCGCTTGTGGGATGTATATTGATAATTTATTGGATTTATATTAAAAAAGACACTTATTTTAATTATAAATTCTCTGAATACAAACGTAAATTAGAAATTTATAAGGAAATAATAGTGGTTTCACTACCCTCCGCAACAGAGGAAATAGTTTTTGCTTTGGTTGCGATAATTCTAAATTATTTAATTATAACAACTTCCGGAATTGATGAAATTGCATCATTTACTATTGCATGGAGAATTATTACAATAGCATTTTTACCTAGTGTTTCAATAGGAATAGCAAGCATAACGGTTTCAGGAATAGCTTGGGGGGCTCGAAACTGGAAAAATTTCAATGAGACAATTAAATATTCAACATTATTGTGTTTAGCTATTACCCTTTTATTTTCAGCATTCTTCTTTATATTTGCTCATCCACTTTGTGGACTATTCAGTTTCCAAACAGGAAACTTAACATTAATAAATCGTTCAAGTGAAATATTGAAATTACTTGTATTTTATAACTTCTTAATCGCATTTGGTGCAATACCTGCATACATATACCAAGGCGTAGGATTGGGATTTAAATCTTTAGCCCTAACAATTTTAAGAGAACTCGTATTAAGTATGGGA
>NZ_JAZTXC010000176.1:0-1675 GCF_045636185.1 Methanobrevibacter sp.
AAGGATTGATGAAATGTTAAAAGGAAGTTCCCTTTCCATCCATACGCCGGCAAGCGTAATAAGGGACAATATTCCCATACCAACCAGGGAATCTGTCATAGGATGCTTGTATCCCATATAATTACCTATAACAGTAATGACCGAAAATATAATTAACAGCCTGATCCAATTGAAAATACCGTGAACAGTAACATTTTCAGTCCCATCAATAAAGTCAGTCATTATCTTCACCCCCATTTTCTTTTACAATAGATTCTCTTCCAATTTTTGGTTCTAAGGAATTATAAACCCTTTCAGTTATTGGAAGTGCAATGAAAATAACTATGTAAATTCCGACACAGAAAGAAAGCAAATTACTGAATCCTGCAAATGCTTCAATACTTGTTTCCATTCCCGGAAATGCTGCTAAAGTCGGCCCAATAGCTGCAGCATTCATACTGGCACTACCTACACCACTAGCCATAGCATATGCATAAGGATGTAGAGGTATAAAAGACAATGAGAAAGTAACTAAGAAACTAATAAATATTGTGCCGATTACGGTACCTATAATAAATATGGCAAAAACACCTCTTGATTCCGGAGAATTAAATCCATATTTATCTACAACGACCGCAACATTGGGTTCACGACCAATGGAATTAGTCATACCAATAGATTCTCTTTTAAATCCTAAAAGTAAAGCAATAGGAAGAACTAAAATAGTTGCCAAGTGCCCTATTTCTTGCAATATCAATGCAGGACCCATTTCAAATATTAAATGTATAGACTGACCACTTGAAATAGCTAATTTAGCAATCAACACCCCAATGAAAAGCATCATTGCCCCTTCAGCAATACGCGCTTGTCTTCTTTTAATCCACGTGATTGGTTTAATTAAATAAAAGGCCAAACCTAAAATAATCGTATAGATTAATGGCATTATTACAACTTCAACATCTTTAGCAATAGGAATTTTAATCGTTCCAATTAACTCAGCAATAATGACTAAAATAAATACAGTACCATGTAATCTATAATCTCTCCAAGGATTTTTCTTTAAAATCCTTCTATCGGTTTTTTCACGATAAGGATGTTCAACCCTTTTTTCATTATCTTTATCTGGAATAAAAAACCACTCCCAACATAAAGTCCTATCACATATGTTGTTATAAATAAATATACTTATATCTAAACAAGTTTATAAATTAATAAGTTTTTAATTCCAAAAATTACAATATTGAATAAAAAAATAATAAATAAATTCTCTAAATGAGAAAATTTTTTAAACAGCAGGCACACCAGTTAAAACAAGAACAATATGAGCTACAATAGCTGCACCATAATAAGTTGAAGCAATAACCAATACAGTAATGATAATGGCTCTCCAACCTAAAGCCTTAAATTCATCCCAGCTTTTACCCATTCCAATACCGACATAAGCTAAAAATACAGTTACAATAGATAAAAGCTCAACTTTTGAAACATAATAAAGTACAAACTCAGAGGTTGGCATTCCAGGAAGCGCTATAATAATACCTATTATACTTATATAAAGGATTGATGAAATGTTAAAAGGAAGTTCCCTTTCCATCCATACGCCGGCAAGCGTAATAAGGGACAATATTCCCATACCAACCAGGGAATCTGTCATAGGATGCTTGTATCCCATATAATTACCTATAACAGTAATGAC
>NZ_JAZTXC010000177.1:0-6791 GCF_045636185.1 Methanobrevibacter sp.
GGTTAAAAATTCCTTTTTAATTAAATAAAAAAATAAGTTAGTGAATTTTTAAAATTCACATTAAATCAATTTGAAATTTTGAGTATTATTCAATTAATCAGTTAGTATTAATAAAAATCAACTATTTCCGGACAATCCCAATTATAATTTGCGGGCAAAAAGTAAATATCCGCTGTGACCGACCATTCTGGTTTTTGGTCTTGTGCCCTGCTGTCTAACCTCAAGGCCACGTTCCAAAGTTTCTAAAATTTCAATGTCATAGAAATTAAGCTTTTTGGCAACCCTGTATGAAACTTCTGCCTGATTAATATATGGAGCATAGACAACCAGCCATCCACCAACATTTAATGAATCAAGAACCTCCTCAAAGATTTCATAAGGCTTTGGAAGGTCTAAAAATACCAGGTCAACGTTATTCTCATCAATTCCATCTTTAATGTCCTGGTTTTTGACTTCTATGTTTGTTATTCCAAAGGTTTCGATATTCTTCCTTGCCACTTCAGCAAAGTCTTCCCTGATTTCATAGGTATAAATCCGGCCATTTTCTCCAACGACATTACCGAAGTTCAATGCAATGGCTCCGGCACCTGTTCCTGCATCAACTACCCTGGAACCTGCACCCAGACCAGTGTATGCTAAAACTGTCCCTATATCTTTTTTGATTAATATTGAACAGCGTCTGTCCATCAAGTCTATAAAGTCATTGACATTAGGTTTAACAATTTTAAATGAGTGGTCAAGATGGCTTTTAACTTCATCACCTATTTCAGCTGCAGACAAAATCTCCGCAGAAACTATTCCCAAATCGCTTTGAAATTCTTGGCCTTTTTTTAAGATATACTTTTTACCACGTTCATCTAAAATCATTTTCATAAATTACACCTAATTTTCTAATTCTGCTAATCTTTTAACTCTTTTAAGGGAATCCGGATGAGTGGAAAATAATTCCATAATTCCTTTGGTTTTTGAAATTTTAACACCAGTATTAGCTAATCTTCTCAATTCATCATCAGATATCTTTCCATCACCATCAAAGTCTATTTGCTGGAAATCAGTGATATCATGTTGAGCATTATTGATATCAGTTGCAAAAAATGCCCTGTTGGTGTTTAAATCAGCAATAGTTTCCTTGTCACATTTGGCAGCACCATAAGACAATTTGTATAATGCAGACACTAATGCGGCAGGACGGTTTCCAAATTCAACAGAAGCTTCATCGGCATAGTATTCACGGACTCTTGAGATGAACAATACTAATAACTGTCCAATTAAATAGAATACATAACCTAAAATTCCAATAATGATTGTTCCCCCATTATCACGGTCTCCTGAAAACATGAATGATAATGCGATATAATAGCAAATCATCGGGACCACACTAACAGCCGCAGTTACTGCCATGTCATTATGTTTTACATGCCCCATTTCATGGCCCAATACAGCTCTCAATTCATCATAATCCAATAAACCCAATATTGGACGAGTAATCGCAATATGGCCGCTCCTGCTTGTTCTTCCATATGCAAAAGCATTTGGAATATTAATTTCAGACAAACCCAATTCAGGTTTAGGAACTCCTGCAGCCTGAGCAAGCTCTTCCACCATTTTGTGAATATGAGGAGCTTCCGCTTCAGACAAGGGCCTTACATTCATTGAATGTTTGACCAGTGATGGTCCAAACCAATACTGTAAAAATATAATCACTAAACTTATACCGGCATATATTCTCCAACTGGAAATTCCCAGGTATCTACCTATAAGGAACACCAAGAAATAAACGATTGAAAACATCAAAACAGATGTAAGTATCATTCTTAACCTAAGTTTCCATGTGCCTCTCATTATTAACACCCCAACTATGTATTGATATTATATATTTAAACTTAAAAAGTTAATGGAAAAATTCAGAAAAAATATTACTTGTCAACCACTACCACAAATTAATTATTAACTAACAAACATATAGTTTAACATTACAAAATCATGGTGATTTAATGAGTGGACCTTGGGTAGAAAAATATAGACCACAAAGCCTAGATGACATTGTAGGCCAAGAACATATCATAAATAGACTTAAAAAGTATGTTGGCGAAGAAAGTATGCCAAATTTAATGTTTACTGGACCTGCTGGTGTAGGAAAAACTACAACCGCACTAGCGTTAGTTAAATCAATTCTTGGAGAATACTGGAGACAAAACTTCTTGGAATTGAACGCATCAGATGCTAGAGGAATTGATACAGTAAGAAATGACATTAAGAATTTCTGTAGGTTAAAGCCTGTTGGAGCTCCATTTAGAATAATATTTCTGGATGAAGTTGACAACATGACAAAAGATGCTCAGCATGCTTTAAGACGTGAAATGGAAATGTATACAAAAACCGCTTCATTCATATTGTCCTGTAACTATTCATCAAAAATCATAGACCCGATACAATCAAGATGTGCAATATTCAGATTTGCACCGATAAAAGGAGAGGAAATAGTTGGCAGATTAAAGTTCATATGTGAAGAGGAAAACTTTGATTATGATGAAAAAGGCATTGAAGCAATTGTATACTATGCTGAAGGAGATATGCGTAAAGCAGTCAATATCCTACAGGCAACAGCTTCTGAAGGAGAGCACATTACAGAAGACAGTGTATATGATGTTGTTTCAAAATCAAAACCACAAGACATATCTGACATGATTACAAAAGCATTGACCGGAGACTTTATGGGCTCCAGAAAGCTCCTGCATGAAACAATGGTTTTGCAGGGCACAAGCGGAGAGGACATGGTTTCCCAAATATATCAGGAAGTATCCAGAAGAGTTATTGACGGCAAAATGGATCCTGATTTTTATATTGACATAATAGAAGCAATAGCCAATTGTGATTTTAGAATAAGAGAAGGATCAAACCCTAGAATACAGCTTGAAGCTCTTTTAACAAAATTCTTATAGAAAGGTATTCGAATGTTATGGACCGATAAGTACCGACCAAAAACCCTAAAAGAGATATTAGGTAACAATAAAGAGAAAAAAATAATAGAAACCTGGGTTGAGAATTGGAAAAATGGAAATCCACAGCAGCCATTACTTTTAGTTGGACCTCCAGGAATTGGAAAAACCACATTTGCACAGGCGATAGCCAATGAATTTTCCGAATATATTGAGCTGAATGCAAGTGATAAACGTTCTCAAGACGTGATTAAAAGCACCATTGGCGAATCTTCATCCTCAAGGTCACTTTTTGGCGACGAATACAAATTAATTATTATGGATGAAGTAGACGGTATCCATGGAACCAACGACCGTGGAGGAGTTAGAGCCATTGGAGAGATTATTAAAACTTCTAAACATCCACTGATTTTAATAGCCAATGATTTTTACTCAAAAAGACTGCAATCCATCAAACCTAAATGTCAAGTTATTAAAATGGCAAAAATCAGAAGTCCGACCATCAATAAAATGCTTAAAGATATTGCTAAAGAAGAGGGTATTGAATACGATAAGGAAGCCTTGAAATTATTATCAAAAAAGGCAAATGGAGATATCCGTTCAGCAATCAATACATTTCAAGCAATTGCAGATACATCTCATGAAGTAACTATGGAAGACGTTGAAACTGTGACAACAAAAGATGACAGATCAACAATTATTGATGGAGTAATGGCCACATTAAAAAGCAAAAATCCAAAACATGTCAAAGATGCCCTTCGAGTTGATGAGGAGCCGACACTTGTAATGGAGTACATTGCTGAAAATGTAGCCAGGGAATACACCAATAAAAATGAACTTAAAAAAGCATATGAAAACCTGTCAAATGCAGATTTATACTTTGGAAGAGCCCAAAGAACCAGAAACTACGGTTACTGGAAATATGCAACGGACTTCATGGGAATCGGTGTAAGCGCATCCAAAAAGGAAACCTATAAGAAGTTCACACCAATTAAATCTCCAACAGTATTTACATTAATGGGACGCAATCGTGGAAAAAGAAACTTACGTGACGGTATTGCAGATAAAATGTCTGAAAAAATGCATATATCAAATACTGTAGCCATTTCAATGTTTCCATATTTGGAAATAATGTTTCAGAATGATGAGCTTGCATGGGAAATTTCAGATTTTCTTGATTTGGAAAAAGACGAAATCAAACGCTTCAGAAAAAAAGTCATACCTAAATCCGTTATTAAAAAGATGGAAAAGAAAAAAGAGGAAATGCGTATTGAAGAACGTGACAGACGCGCTGAAGAACTTCAAAACCAGATGTTTGCAGGAATCCCACAAGAAGAGATTATTGAAGAAGATTCTGTAAGAGATGAAATCGAATTAATATCTGAAGAACCGCAAGCTGAAGAAGCTGAAGAACCTCAAAGTGAAGAAAACGAAGAAGAGATGATGGCTGAAGAGATGGTCGAGGAAGAACCTGAAGAAGACCCGAAAGAGAAGAAAAATAAACAAGCATCATTATTTGACTTCTAATTTATTTTCTATAAATTCAGATGCTTTTAGCACATTTTCTCGATACTGCGGTGCAACATCTTCTAAAAAATCCATAAATGATGATGCTAATTCATCATTATTTTCATTTTTTATTATATCCCTACCATCCATTTCCAAAAATGAATTAATCCAGTTTAAAGGCACATTAATCAATGGGTAAATTTCATTGTCTTTTTTATTAAATTCCAAACCTTTGCCTGCAAAAATTGTAGAAAATATCTGATTAACCTCATCATCCAATATTGTCGGATTTGCAATTAAATCATATTCACCATCATGAACCAGTTTAACACCATATTTTCGAGTATAAGGTTCAAGAATTACATCAATCATGAAATTATCCTTAGGAATCAATATTGTTGAGTTAGGTTCAATATCACTAAGAGTTTTAGCAGATTTGGAGCATATTTTTTGGAATAGGGAATTTCGTACAACTTCAATATTAGGATACTGCTTGCCGAATGTCTCCTGACGCTTTCTTGAAAACTTGGAAAATCTTAGATTATTAATGTAGATTTTTGAAGGAGTGTATGATATAAAACGACTGTCAACTCCAATTATTTTTAAATATTTCAATACATCTTTTTTTGAATCTGTAAATGATTCTTTTTCATCAGCCAATCCGGAAACATCAAAAATAAAATCCATCATATCATAATCCCAAAGTTTTAATCAATGCTTCTTCCATTGCATCAATCGGTGCCTTTTTACCTGTCCATATTTCAAAACTTTCTGCACCCTGATACAATAGCATCTTAATTCCATAAATCGGTTTTGCACCTGCCTTAATGGCTTCTTTCAATAACCCCGTTTCATTTGGATTGTAAACAGCATCAAAAACCACCAAATCTTCATGCATATCACTAGCCAATGCAATAGGAGTATCATCAACATTCGGATGCATTCCAACAGGAGTTGTGTTAATTAAAATATCCGCGTTAGCCAAATCCATAGAATCAATGGAATTTGATTCAACATTATCAATTAATCCGGAACTTAAAACATCTAAAGCCAATCTTTGAGCCTTATCAACATTTCTATTTAATATAGTAATATTTTCAGCCCCATACTTTGCCAAATAAAATGATATTGCCCTAGACGCACCACCAGCACCTGCAATAACTATATTTTTGTTTTTAACATTTGTAACTTCACCAATAGCTTTAATAGCTCCGATTCCATCAGTATTATATCCTTTTAAATCTTTAAAGTCAATAGTGTTAACAGCCCCTATTAATGAAGCGATTTCATCAATTTCTGCCAAATATTTCATTACTTCAATTTTATGAGGAATTGTTACATTAAATCCTTTAATATTTAAAGCACAAGCCCCATCAATAGCCTCTTTTAGATTATTAGGATTAACATCAAAAGCCGTGTAGACATAATCCATACCCAACTTCATAAAAGCAGCATTATGCATTGGAGGTGAGAAACTATGTTCTACAGGATGTCCGATTAAACCTACAATATTTGTACTTCCTTTTATTTCCATATATTAAAATTATCCAATCATGTTTATATAATTATTTTTAACTGAAAAAATTACACATCCCGATAACATAACGATGCCAAAATACTGTTAAGTTTGCATTTAATTAATTTTTAAGTGAAATATCCTATATTTTCAAATATAACTCACATGTACTGATTTAATTCCCGTAAGCAAGCACTTACTTTCGAAATAATTTATATAAAAAAAAGTTAAAAATATATTACAACGAAATAGGAAGAAATAAAAATGAAAATGAAATATTTATTAATAATGTTAATAATTGCTTTTATAAGCATTTCTTGCGCATCAGCAAGTGATAATACAAATATAACGGTAAATTCTGGTTCAGATATCCCCATTAATGATATATCTACGCCATGTAATTTTGATGACCTGCAAAACGATATTGCAAATCTCAACGCCGGAGATATTTACAATATAAATCAAGATTATATTTTTGATCCCTGCAGTAATCCCGATTATATTGGTCCAAAAATCATTACGCATGAAGGCATATTAATTGCAACAGATAACGTAACTATCAACGGTAACGGCCACATTATTGACGGAAATTACAATACCGCACTTTTTAAAATAACCGGAAACAACGTAAAAATCATTAATTTAACCTTAATAAATGCAAAATACAATGGTTTTAACATCCCCATTACGCCAAAAATAGAAGATATGCCGAAAATAGGCGAATGCACTATTAGTCCTATTATATCCTCAACACATACCGATTTAAGTGCCGTTTACTGGTTAGGAAACAACGGTTTAATTGACAACTGCATATTCACAGGCAACAC
>NZ_JAZTXC010000178.1:0-9725 GCF_045636185.1 Methanobrevibacter sp.
AATATATTTTAAGAGAATTATTGGTTTAAACTAGTAAAATTAAAAATACAGTTAAATATTAATTTTGCAAATGTTTTGCCAACATATTTATTAATGATATTTTGAGGAAAGTATATGAATTTGAAAGAATTAGTCACAGGAGAATCTGGTGATAAACAATTTTTATTAGGTAATGAAGCTGCCGTAAGAGGTGTCATCGAGGCAGGTATCTCTATTGCAGCAACTTATCCAGGTACTCCTTCATCAGAAATTGGAAATATTTTATCTGTCTTAGCTAAAGATACAAATATTTATTTTGAATTTTCCACTAATGAAAAAGTCGCAATGGAGGTAGCAGCAACGGCAGCTGCTTCTGGACTTCGTTCATTTACATTCATGAAGCATGTCGGAATGAATGTGGCTTCAGACTCATTCATGACTACTGCATACACTGGTGTAAATGGGGGAATGGTAATTTTAAGTGCAGATGATCCTTCACTATTTTCATCTCAGAATGAACAGGATACACGTAATTATGCACGTTTAGCTAATGTTCCTGTATTGGAACCTTCTAACTGTCAAGAAGTTAAGGATATGGTAAAATATGCATTTGATTTATCAGAAAAATATAATTTACCGGTTATTGTAAGAACAACTACTCGTGTATCACATATGCGGGGTGTAGTTGAATTTGGTGATGTTAAAGACAATTCATCCAATAATGATAATCATTGGAAGAGAGGTCATTTTGATAAGGATCCATCTAAATATGTGCCTGTTCCTGCATTCGCAGGTAAAATGCATGAAAGATTATGTGATAAAATCAGTAAAATTAACAATGAAACAAATTCTTCCAATTTTAATGATTTTACATCATTTGGGGACAATAAGAAGTATGGTGTAATTTCTTCTGGAAGTGCTTTCAATTATGCATTTGATGTTATTAAATATAATAATTTGGATATGGATATTTTAAAAATTGGATTTTCATATCCGTTCCCTGATGAAAAGGTATTCGATTTTATTAAAGATTTGGATGAGGTATTTATTGTTGAAGAAGTTGATCCGATAATGGAAAAAGAAGTTTTGGCTATTATTGGTCGTGAAAACCTTGATATTACTGTTCATGGTAAATTGGATGGAACTTTACCTCAATGTTATGAATTTAACTCAGATATTGTAAGTGAAGGTTTCAATAAGGTTTTAAACTTCTCAGATAAAGAAAATATTACTTTTTCAAATAGTTTAAATGAATTAAGTGAAAATATTCCTTCAAGAGCTCCTGTATTGTGTGCAGGATGCCCTCACAGAGCAATGTATTATGGGATCAATATAGCTATTGAGGAATTGGGCTTAAAAACTTCTGATGTTGTTTTTGCATCTGATATAGGATGTTACACATTGGGTATTAATCCTCCATACAATGCTGCGGATTATTTATTATCTATGGGATCAAGTGTTGGAGACGGATGTGGATTTTCAGTTTCAACAGATCAAAAGGTTGCTAGTTTCATTGGAGATTCTACCTTTTTCCACAGTGGTATTTCACCATTAATTAATGCAGTTCACAATAAGCATAATTTTGTATTAACTGTTTTGGATAATAGAATTACTGCAATGACTGGTGGTCAGCCAAACCCAGGTATTCCTGTGGATGGAATGGGTGATGAAGCACCTGAAATATCTATTCGTAAAATGGCTCTGGCCTGTGGTGTGGATTATGTCCGTGTAATCAACCCATTTAACTTGGAACAGGTTGTTAAAACATATAAGGAAGCTTTTGAAAGAGATGATACTGCGGTAATTATTTCAAAAGCACCATGTACTTTAATTAAAGGTTTAACTAAAAAACCACCTGTTAATTTCATTGAATCCAATTGTAATAAATGTGATAAGTGTGTAAACGAACTCGCATGTCCTGCCATTTCAAAAGTTGCAGGAAAAATTGAAATTGACAAGTCCTCATGCGATGGATGTGGGGTTTGTATTCAAGTTTGTAAATATGGTGCATTGGAGGTGGGAAAATGAGCTACAGTATTTACATTTGCGGTGTAGGAGGTCAGGGAATCATTAAAACCTCAGTCATTATTGGCGAAGCTGCAATGAATCAGGGTTTAGATGTTGTCATGAGTGAAATTCATGGGATGTCACAAAGAGGAGGATCTGTATCAACAGAACTTAAAATAGGTGATTTTAATAGTTCAATTATTCCGGATACTACTGCAGACATGTTGCTTTCTTTTGAACCTATAGAAACAATTAGGGGATTGCATAAGGTAAATAAGGATAGTATGATTGTATATAATACTCATCCGATTATTCCATCTTCATCAAATGACCCTTATCCAAGTGTTGATAGCATTACAAGTGCTTTAAAAGAGAATTTTTCCAATGTACTTCCTATTGATGCTACTGATTTGGCATTGGATGCTGGAAATATTTTGTCTTTAAACATGGTGCTTTTAGGTGCTGTAACTGCTGATGATAAATTTCCTTTATCAAAAGAGTCAGTTATAGATGCAATGAAAAATAATTTGCATCCTAAGTTTCATGAGTTAAACTTGAAGGCCATTGAAAATGGATACACCTCAATCAAAGGTTGAACCTCTTATGTTTAGATTTGGAAATTCTCGAACAAAAATGTTAAATATTTATATATTATTATGATTAAACCTTTAAACAGATAGAAAAGTGGAGATATTATGGCTTACCAAATAGATAATGCTATTGTAAAAAAAGATAAGGATGGAAAATTAACACTAATTGACCCCGAAGGTCATTTTTATGATGAAGATGCTTTCATAGCAATTAAAAGTGATGATTTAATTACAATTCAACTTTTAATTAATAGTATCTTAAACAATGATTTTAAAAGTTGGAGGGAGCTTGGTTTGGTTCCTGAATCAGAACCTGTTAAAAGTTTACTTCCACGTTTAGGATACTCCAGGGAAGATATTGCTCATTTATTGAAAGAATTTTAATTCTTTTAGTAATTTTTAACTTTTTTTTTTTAAAATTTAGTGATTTTAGATTTACTGTTAAAAAAATAGTAAAGAAAAGATTTAAATCTTTTCTATGTCTTCTTGTTTAAGGATTTTTGTATTATTTTTCTCAAATACTTCTAGTGCTTTTTCAGTGTCTTCCACTTTCATGGCCACAATAGCTTCATCCATTTCATTTCCTACAAATGCATAAATATACTCTAAATTAATATCAGCATCATCCAATAGTGCTAATGTTGAGTTTAACCCATTTGGTTTGTCAGGAACTGTTGCTACAATTACTTTACTTTCTTTTACAATGAATCCATCATCTTCAAGTGCTTTTGTAGCTTTTTCAGTGTCTGATACTATTAATCTTAGAATTCCATATTTGGTTGTATCTGCAACAGATAATGCACGTATGTTTATTTCTGCTTTTGCTAATGTATCAATAGCTTTTCTGATTCTTCCTTCTTTGTTTTCGATAAATACTGAAATTTGAATTGCCATGTTATCACCTATAATTCTCTTTCATCTATTACACGAACAGCTTTTCCTTCACTTCTTGGAAGTGATTCCGGTTCACATAATGTAACATCTACTCTTAATCCAGTTTCTGATCTGATTGATGATTGTATCTGTTTTTCTAATTTTTCCATTTTTCTGATTTCACTTGAGAACAATTCTTTTGATGCTTCGACCTTAACTTCGACTTCATCAAGAATATCTGGTCTAGTTACGTGTATTAAGTAGTTTGGTGTAACTTCACTAACTTTGAGCAAAGCTTTTTCAATTTGTGATGGGAATACCATAACACCTTTGATTTTTAACATGTCGTCACTTCTTCCAGTGATTCTTGTCATTCTGACGGTTGTTCTTCCACATTCACATTTTTCATCAATTAATGAAGTTAAATCTTTTGTTCTAAATCTTAAGATAGGCATTCCAGTTTTGGTAAGGGAAGTTAATACTAATTCTCCATTTTCGCCAGGTTTCAGTGTTTCTCCAGTATCGGGGTTTATTATTTCAGGATAGAAATGATCGTCTTGTATGTGCATACCGTTTTGCTCATCACATTCCTGTGCAACTCCGGGACCCATTACTTCAGTTAATCCATAGATGTTGTGGGTTTTTATCCCAAGTGATGTTTCGATTCTTTTTCTCATTTCATTTGTCCACATTTCAGCTCCATGAATTCCTATTTTTAAATTAATGTCTTCTAAGGAGATTCCTGCTTTTTCTCTGGATTCACCGAGATACATTGCATAAGAAGGGGTACAAGTTAAAATTTCACTTTGGAAATCTACCATTGTATCTAATTGTCTTTGTGTGTTTCCGGCAGAAATTGGTATTGTGATTGCTCCCATTTTATTTCCACCGTGGTGTATTCCAAATCCTCCTGTGAATAATCCGTATCCATATGCATTTTGGATAATATAATCTTTTTCGGCACCGGCCATTTTTAATCCACGTGCAATACATTCTCCCCAGACATCAAGGTCATTCTGTGTGTATCCTGTTACGGTTGGTTTACCTGTGGTTCCTGATGATGCGTGGATTTCTACAATTTCTTCACGTGGAACTGCCAAAAGTCCAAGTGGATATGCTTGCCTTAAATCACTTTTTGTTGTAAATGGTATTTTTTCGATATCTTTTAAAGTTTTTATATCTTCTGGTTTTAATCCAATTTCATCAAATCTCTTTTTATAAAACTCTACATTATCATATGCCAACTTAACGGTCTTTTGTAATCGTTCAAGCTGAACCTTTTCTTTTTCTTCTTTATTCATACATTCTGCTTTTTCATCCCAAAACATATTAATCCCTATCTTAATATTTTTTATACATTTATAATTGGTTTTTCATACAATATAAAGATTTTTTAATTGTACAATTGTGTGCTATTCTTCAAAAATGTTTAAATAGGTCTTATTCATTGCTTTTCATTGTTTAAAAATTCCATATATATACTCAATATTATACTTTGATGAATTTTTTAATGAAATAGTTTAAATAAATTAGATAATATATAATAAATTAATAATGATTTATTATTATTAGAGGTTTATTTATGGACGTAATGATTTTAGCTATTGTTTTTATAATCTATATTTTTGCATTAGTTTTTGTAGGTTATTATGCATACAGAAAAACTAATTCCTCTGAAGATTTTATGATAGCTGGTAAAGATACTCATCCATTTATCATGGCAATGAGTTATGGTGCTACTTTTATCTCGACGGCAGCTATTGTAGGTTTCGGTGGAGTTGCGGGTGAATACGGAATGAGTGTTTTATGGCTGGCATTCTTAAATATTATTATTGGTGTATTCATCGCATTTGTCTTTTTAGGAAAAAGAACCCGTAGAATGGGTCATGCTTTGGAATCCTTAACATTTCCAGAGTTTTTAGGAAAGCGTTTTGATTCTAAATTCATTCATTATTTCTCAGGATTAATTATTTTTTGTGCAATGCCATTATATGCGGCTGTAGTTTTAATCGGAGCTGCAAGATTTTTAGAATCCTCACTTTTAATTGACTTTAGTATTGCATTGCTCATACTTTCCATCATTATTACATTCTATGTATTATTTGGAGGAATCCGTGGTGTAATGTATACTGATGCTTTGCAGGGAACTATTATGGTAATTGCAATGATATTTTTACTTGTGTTCGTTTATTGGTTGCTAGGAGGAGTTACGCATGCAAACACAGCCCTTACAAATATGGTGAACTTATATCCTGCAGAGGCCACGGCCACGGGAGGTACGGGATGGACGAGCTTCCCGACTTTTGGAACTACGTTCTGGTGGTCACTTGTATCATCTACCCTTATTGGTGTAGGTATTGGTGTACTTGCCCAACCGTCATTGATTGTAAGGTTCATGACAGTTAAATCAGATAAAGAATTAAACAGGTCTGTTTTAATTGGAGGTATTTTCATTGCAGTCATGCCAACAACAGCTTATATCGTAGGTTCATTATCAAACGTTTATTTCTATCAGAAGTTAGGTAAAATAGCTGTAGATGTTGTTGAGGGAAATATTGATAAGATTATCCCTACATTCATCACATCAGCATTGCCTGAATGGTTTGTATATATCTTTTTATTATCCTTGATTGCAGCTGCAATGTCAACAATATCTTCACAACTGCATACACAGGGAACAGCTTTCGGTGTGGATATTTATGGTACAATTAGAAAAAAATCCAAACAAAAATTAGACCAGGTTTCCATTTCCAGAATAGGTATTCTAATTGCAATTATTTTGGCTTTGATAATGGCATTTTCATTACCTGGAAGTGTAGTTGCACTTGGAACAAGTCTGTTCTTTGAAATCTGTGCTGCTGCATTTTTACCAGTATTTTTAGGTGCACTATACTGGAAAGGAATTACAAGGCTCGGAGCTATTGCAGGAATACTATCCGGAACATTGGTAAGTTTATTCTGGATGATATTTGTATTTAAAAAGACTGCTGTAGGATTAGGCATTTGTAAATTTATATTTAGCGCAGATACTTTATTGCCTGCTGCACCATGGCCATTTATTGATGTAATGTTGATAGCTGTGCCGATATCTGCAATACTTACTATTGTTGTAAGTTTACTCACCAAACCTCCGGCTGAAGAGGTTATTGATAAAGCATTTTCTAAAATAGATACTAAAGGAAGTGATGCATGATGGCGGTTTTTGGTATTGAAGATCCATGGATTTGGGGAGTATATATTGGAATTATTTTATCTACACTTTTATGTGTTGGTTATGGTATTGTAAACTGGAATAAAGGAGATTAATCTCTTCTTTTCTTTTTTTTTTTAAAGATATTATGAATGCAAATCATGATGAAAGGATATTCACCAAACCATTTTTCCTAATTTTTGGAGCATTATTGTTCACTGCTCTTGTGATGTATGCATTGATGTCAACCGTTACGGAGTATGCAACTTCAATGGGATCATCCGCCACAATTGCAGGACTTGTATCTGGAATATATGTTTTTGGAGGACTTTTGTCAAGAATATATTCTGGAAATGCTCTTGAAAGGATAGGGTGGAGAAAAATAGCATTAATTTTCATGTCCATTCATTTTTTAGCTTGTTTCTTATATTTTTTTGTTCATGATGTTAATTTTCTTATAGTTGTAAGATTTATTCATGGAGTTGGATTTGGAGCATCTGCAAATGCAATTGTTACAATAGCTAGTGCCATACTTCCTGAAAAGAGATTTGGCGAAGCATTTGGATATTTCATGTTGGGAACTACTATAGCTATTGGTTTAGGTCCATATATCGGAGGTTATCTTTATGATAATTTTTCTTCTTTTGGCTGTTTCATGGCTGCTATGGTCTTTTCAGCTATTGCATTAGTTTGTGTCTCTTTAATTGACATCAATAAATATGATTCAAAACGTAAATCAGATAATAGGCAAGAAAATAATTATTCATTTTTAGAAAAAGTTTTTGAGATTAAGGCGATTCCAGTTTCTTTTTTTACTGCATTGACGGCTTTAGGTTATGTTTCAATCTTGTCATTCTATAGGCTGTATGCAGTTGAAGTTAATCTGGTTGATGCATTTTCATGGTTCTTTATAATCTATTCAATCTGTCTGGTTCTGTCAAGGCCGATTGCAGGTAGAATTCAGGATAATGGTGGAGATTTGATTGTATGTGTTGTTGGAATTGTTGCACAAAGTATAGGAATTTTTTTAATTGCATTTTCTCCTTCATATATTACTGTTTTTATTTGTGCTGTTTGTTTGGCTATGGGTTTTGGAACTTTAAATTCTGCATGCACCACTATTGTTACAAGAAATTCTCCTGAAAATCGTCGCTCTTATGCACTTTCGACATTTTTCATTTTCTGTGATGCTACAATGGGTTTTGGGCCAGCACTTTTGGGATTTTTTGTATCTCCGGCAACAGGTTATGCTCCGTTATATTTCATAGCTTCTTTAATTACATTGTTTGCTCTTCCAATTTCGATATATGTATTAAGGAGGAACTAATTTTGATGAAACTAAATATTTGTCCTTATTTTTAGTTAAACTAAATATTTAATAATTAGTTTTATATATTACTTTTTTATAAATATTAATGTAGTGATTTAAAACTTTTAAATAGGGGATGTTTTCATGGCAAGAAGAACAAAAAGAAGAAGTACAAATGCTAAAAAAGAAGAGGAAGTTGCACAAGAAAAAATTGAAACAGCTATTGAGGAAGAAGAAGTAATTGATGAAAAAGAGGAAGTAAAAGAAAAAGAAGTTGTAAAGTTAAATTCTGTTGAATCATTCGCTTATGAATGTATGAAAGGTATTTTTGTTGGCGGATTCATGATTGGCGATTTATTAGGCTTTTATAAGAAAAAAGATTGTGATGATTAATATTAGTTAACTAAATTTAAGTTAAACTAAATTTAATCTTTATTTTTTGATTTATTTGAGTTAAAATAAGATAATTTTGAATATAAATTTTTATAAATTAATATTAAATTCTATAGACATATTTGGGGCGAATCACTTTGAAACTAAAGAAAAATGATCCGGATTTTTTTCACATTTTCAATAATTTTAACAATCATGAAATATTGGAACATGTTTCAATATCCAAAAGAACTAGATTCATAATAACTTTAACCACATTAATTACAAACACATCAAAAGAAAAATATGCTATTGCCGTTCGCGATGCACTTGATGTATTAACTCCTTTAGAGATTAAAGAGGTTTTGTACCAATCCGTTGCATATGTTGGTCTTGGAAAGACATTTGAATTATTTGAAATAACTAATGATGTTTTGAAAAGAAATGGGGTTGACCTTCCTTTGGAAAGTATTGCAACTGTAAATGCGGATAATAGGTATGAGAAAGGTTTTGAAATTCAAAAGAGGTATTTTGGTGATGAAGTAATTCAATCAATGATTGATAACACTCCTGAAGGTCAGGAAAGGTTCAATGACTTTTTAGCAGGATACTGCTTTGGTGATTTCTATACGAGGGATGCATTGTCCGACCAGGACCGTGAATTGATTACATTCTGTGTACTTGCAACATTGGGCGGATGTGAAAATCAGTTAAGAGGCCATGTTTTGGCTAATTTCAATGTAGGTAATGAAAAAGAGATTTTAATTGATGCATTAACTATTCTCTTACCTTATATTGGTTTTCCAAGAACATTAAATGCATTAGCAATAATAAATGAATATTAATGCATATAAGCATTAATATTTAAATTTTAAAGTTTCTTCAACAGCCATCATGTTCCTGAATTCGGCTGTTGCATCATCCAGATAAAATATTCCCATTTCCCATCCGTTTTCTTTATAGATGGCTGCAATTTCTGGCATTAGTTCGAAGGTCTTTTCAACGAGTTCGGGATTTTTATCTGCAGTTGCAGTTCCGTAATATCTTATGAATTTGTCTTTTTCTGGATTTAGTGCTACAATTTCTATTTTTGGGTTTTCCTGGATTTGTTTCCATACTTCCTTGAATGTTCCTACTCCGAAGTATATTTTATCGTCAATTAGCATATGGAATCCTAAAGGTCTACATTTCGCCTGATCGCCATCTATGCTTGCAAGGAAAAATACTCCTGCTTCCGTTATGAAATCATCTACTTTTTTAATATCTGACATTTTATCACCCTTATTCTTAAATTGGAATATTATATTATTTAAATCTTCATCTTTAATTTTATTGTAAATCATTTGATATTATCAGTTATCATTTCTTTTCATTTTCATTTTAATAAGGTTTATTGATTTATTTT
>NZ_JAZTXC010000179.1:0-6401 GCF_045636185.1 Methanobrevibacter sp.
TTGATCCTTCTAGTTTGAATATTCCTGGTTTTGATTCTTCTAGTTTGAATGTTTCTGATATTTTGTCTAAAATTGATTGGTCTAAATTGAATATTCCTGGTTTTGATTCTTCTAGTTTGAATGTTTCTGATATTTTGTCTAAAATTGATTGGTCTAAATTGAATATTCCTGATTTTAATGATTCAGCTATTGATGATTCTGATATTGCTGATTTGATTGTTCCTAATGTCACAAAGTATTATCATGGTCCTGAAAGACTTGAAGCAACATATACTATGTTTGGTCAACCTGTTGATAATGTAACTATTCACTTTTATATAAGTGATGTTGAATATAAAGCTACTACAAACAGCGAAGGTAAGGCTTCTGTTGCTCTTAATTTAAACTCTGGTGTTTATAATATTATGGCTAGAAGTTTAATATTATTCAAAGAGGCTACAGTAACCATTAAACCTACTATAGAAGGAAAAGATGTAGTGAAATATTATAAAAATGCAACACATTACTATGCAAAATTTGTTGATAGTCAAGGTAATGTATTAAAAAATACTGATGTTAAGTTTAATATTAATGGTGTTGAATATACAAGGAAAACTGATGCATCTGGTGTTGCAAAATTAAATATTAATTTAAATTCTGGAACTTATATTTTAACTGCAACCAATCCTGTAACAAATGAAATGCGTTCTAATACGATTCAGGTATATGGATTGATTGCTGAAAATAAGGATTTGACCAAATATTTCAAAAATGAATCACAATATACCATAAGACTTTTCGATGATCAAGGCAATCCTGTTGGAGCAGGTGTTTCTGCATTATTCAATATTCATGGTGTGTTCTATAGTAGAACTAGTGATGAAAACGGTTATGTAACATTAAATATTAACTTAGACCCCGGAGATTATATTGTAACTGCAGAGTATAATGGATATAAAGTTTCCAATAATATTAAAGTTTTACCTGTCCTTGTTGCATCTGATTTAACTAAACAATTTTTAGATTTAACACCATTTTCCGTTCAATTACTTAATGGTCATGGTGATGCTTTAATAAATAAAGTAATTACATTTAATATTAATGGTGTTTTCTATAATCGTACTACAGACCTTTTAGGTATTGCCAGATTGAATATTAACTTATGGCCTGGTGTATACATCATTACTTCAATGTATGATGAAATTGGCGCAGTTACTTCAAATAAGGTAACTGTAACTTCAATTTTCGGTTAATTAATTTTAACCTTTTTTTACTTTTTTTTAATGTTAATTAGTAGTTTAGCTAAATATTTTTAAAATACATTGAATGCTTTTTATATTTACTTAATTTGATTAATGGATGGTTATAACCGCATTAACAATGATAATTCCCTAGTTTTCAAATTGATTTTTCCAAGCCAACAGGAAACAAAATCATTTTCCACATTCTCTTCACGAAGATTATTTAAAAGTTTTGTATATAATCATTTATATGTATTTTTTTAAAATATTATCATGGAAGAAATATTTGAAGTAATTGGTGTTGAACACTTAAAAACAATATTATCCAATTTAACTCCTGAAGAAATTGTTAAACCAGCATATGACAATTGGTTTCCAACTCAAAAAACAGGCCATACTATCCTTGATTTGGAAACAGGTGAAGTTAGAGGTATATCAATAGAACACAATCAAATGCCTTTCCAGTCAATGATGTATATTGAATTGTATACCATAAAATCCAGCGAGTATCCGATTGAGCCTGAAGAATTATTTTCAAAAACTGAATATGAAGAGTTTTTGGAGTTCATGGAAGATGAACCCTCTGAATTCGCACCGGATATGGTCAGCATTTTTTGTGAAGAAAATGATATTAATGAAGAATCACGCAATGTGGGCATACTGGCTTACAGATTTTCTACCACTGACCAACAGAATTATAACATGTGGGAATCAGCTATTTTAAATAAATACTATGATAAAACGGATGAAAACCACAATCCTTTTAAATTTAATCAAAGCAGTATTTAAAAACAAATTATACGCTTTCTGACATTTTTTAAGAAAATTTTTCAAAAAAGAATTATTCTTTGGCTTGCTTGTCCAGCTGGAATTTTTTACGTCCATAACATGATAGGGGGTTATTTATTCCTTTACAGGACCCGTCAGGCTTACATAGCTGGGGCAGATGTATTTTTATTTTTTCACAGCTCATTGGAGTGTACCATGTTGTTTCCCCTTCATGGTTAATGTCTATTTCACTATGCATTCCAAAACCCAGTTTGGATATGATATTTACCTTTTCTTGAGGCTGGTCTTCAAATAATGGTGGTGTACAGTTGTCGGCAGCATCAAATATCAATGGCAATATTTCATTTTGAGTTATGCTTAAGTCAGGATCTACATCAGACACTTTTATCGTTTCATCTGATGCGAAAATTCTTGGATATAATCTTGCATATGATGCAAATGATGTTAATAAAAGAACAATTGCATCGTTACGTCCTCCGGAAGATACTCCATTCACTGTATTTTGTATGCATGGTGGGAATGCATCTGGATTTAGTTTTCCTGCTTGTACTGTTCCATAAATTCCACCGCTGCCGGCATAATACTGATTATATTTACTTATTTCATCCGGAATGAATTCTTTCAACTCTTCGGATAATTTGATTATTTCAGGATGCATTTCAACTCTTTTTGACATTTCTTTTATTCTTGCAATATATTCTTCTGTTTTCTGCATTATCAGACGTGATAAAATTAGCTCTTTTACACTGTCTCCCACCAGAATATTGTACATTCTGTCAGGACTTCTGTCTGTGAATTGATTTGCATAACTGTTTAAAAAATCATCCTGCTGGAGAATTATGTCTCCGTCCTGTATTAGTAATTCGCTTAATTTGAGTTTTTTTGTAGCTATTACATCTTTTAGGGAACTCCATTTGATTGAACCGTCTGTTTTGATTTCATCCAATATTTCATCAATTATTTCTTCTCTTGTAGCTGGAGTTAATTTAGCCAGTCTTTCCTGAATTAGCACTCCCTGGGATTCAATGAACAATCTTGCTTCCCTTGAACCGGTATTAAACTGTATTGCAATAGCTTGGCAGAGTACATGGAATATTACTACATCCTGTTTAAATATGGCTTCATTTACGAGGTATTCAAATTCATTTTGGTTATAGTTTTTATTGTTTTTTTTCTCAATAGCCCACTGTATCCTTTTAAATGCCAAATCTTTATATGATTTTGGAATCAATGAATCATCTGAGATTTTTTGGTTGTTTGTATGGATTACCTCTTCAATCAGGTATTCGTCTTCTTTATCAAGCTGATTCAAGTCCCCATATTTTTTAATAATTTCCCGACCTTCATTTGACAAGGGGTTTATATATGAAATTTCTGCCATGATTTTAATTTTACTTTCCTTATTTTAAATAATTAACTTATTTCTAAAAGCAATATTGATTTCATATTGAAAATTTAATCTTCTCAAAGATTTTTAATAGTTATTGCAATTAATGTTTATTTGTTGATTAGTCAATGAATCTTATTTAAATTTTGTTTTGGGATAATCTTAAAAAAATAATACTATATAAAGTATGAAAAATATACATATTAATGCTTAAAAAATTTAGGAGAAAAATTAATGACAAAGATATTTATTTCATGTGCACTTCCTTATGCAAACGGTCCATGTCATTTAGGCCATATACGTTCTACATATTTGCCTGCGGATATTTATGCAAGGTATAACCGTATGATTGGAAATGATGTGCTGATGGTTTGTGCTACTGATGAACATGGAACTCCAATTGCTGTTAAGGCAGATAAAGAAAATAAAAAGCCTATTGAGATTTCCAAAAGATATCATGACATGATTGTCCGTGATGTCGAATCAATGAATATTTCTTTGGATAATTTTACCAGAACCACTGACGAAATTCATTATGAAATCGCTCAGAACTTCTTTAAGGATTTGTATGATAAAGGTTTAATCTATAGGCTTGACATTCAACAGTTATATTGTGAAAATTGTAAGAAATTCTTGCCTGATCGTTATGTTGAAGGTTTATGTCCTGCCTGTGGTAGTGAAGCTCGTGGAGATCATTGTGAGAAATGTGGAAGGGCATTGGACCCAACTGAACTTGATGAACCAAGATGTTTGACTTGTGGCAATAAGCCGGTTATTAAAGATACTTATCAATATGCATTTAGATTGTCTGATTTTGAAGAAGAATTAAAGTCTTATATTAACAGTAATGATAATTTGCCTGCAAATGTTAAAAATTATGCATCAAACTGGCTTAAAGAAGGCCTGAATGATTGGGTTTTAACCAGAGATATGGATTGGGGAATTCCAGTTCCTCTAGATGAAGCTGAAGGAAAAGTATTGTATGTGTGGATTGAAGCATTTTTAGGTTATATTTCCTCAGCGGCCCAATGGTCAAGAAAAACAGGAATTAAATGGGAAGATTACTGGAATGATTATGTAGTTCATTTCATCGGAAAGGATATTATTTACCACCATTCAATATTTTGGCCAGGTTTGCTCACTGCTTATGGATGCAAAAAGCCTGACATGATTTATGCCGGTGAATTCCTCTCTCTTGAAGGAGAAAAAATGTCCACCAGTAAAAACTGGGTTATTTGGATTGAGGATTTTGTAAATGATTTTGACCCGGATCTGCTTAGATATTATTTGACAATCAACGCTCCTTTAAATAAGGATTCTGATTTCTCATGGGACGATTTCCAAAGAAGAAACAATGATGAATTGGCGGATGTTATTGGAAACCTTCTTCACAGAACATTTACATTTACCCATAAGTTCTTTGACGGCAAAGTGCCTGAATATAAGAATCCGTCCAGTGAAGACTTGGCATTTGAAGCAGAAATTAAAAGGTTGCCGGATACTGTAGGCGAATACATTTCAAATTACGAATTCAGGGAAGCTTTGCTTGAAATATTTAAGGTAGCTAAAATAGGAAATAAATATTTCAATGATCAAGAACCTTGGAAAGCAGTAAAAGAGGATATGCAAAAGGCTGCAAATACATTATACTTATCAAATCAATTGGCTAAAGCTTTATCTGTTGTATTGAAGCCATTCCTTCCAACCAAAGCTGATGAAATAGCTAAAATATTGAAATTGGATAATGTAGAAAATTGGGATGATGCAAAAGTTCCATTGCCTGAAGGCTATGAAATCGCAAAAGCCAAACCATTATTCAAGAAAATTGAAGATGATGTAATTGCTAATCAAAAGCAAAAATTACAAGAAAACTTAAAAGATAAAGAGGATGATAATATGAGTGATATTATAGATATTGATTACTTTGACAAAGTTGATATTAGAATAGGTCAAATTAAAGAAGCTGAAAAAATAGAAAAATCTGACAAATTATTAAAATTGCAGGTTGATATCGGTGACGAAACCAGACAGATTGTCGCAGGACTTGCAAAATTCTACGCACCGGAAGAATTAATAGACAGAAAAGTGGCTGTTTTAGTTAATTTAAAACCTGCTAAATTATTTGGAACATTATCTGAAGGAATGCTTCTCGCAACAGGCGAAAGTGGAGCATTGCTTTCACCTGATGATTGTGAAATAGGCGAACAAATTCAATAATTTCGATTAATATGGATGAATCTGTCCTAGTAATTAAGGCTGAGAAATACCTGAAAGAAATTGCTGCTGACGATATCAGTTTAGACAATATCGATGAGTTTGACAATTTCAAAAATCTCTACTTTAAACTAGATGACAGATTAAAAACTTTAAAGGAACTTAGGCACGACATGGAGATACAGGGATATAGTTCTCCATTCGCGTCACTTAACAAATATGGAAATAAGGTCATAGGTGAAGTTGCCCTTGATGAGGTAAGTGAAAATAGTCGCCACAACCAGATGTTTAAAAATAAGGCAAATGCCAAAAAAAATATTCTGGATAGGGTTAAATCAGCTATTGATTCACATCAAATTGCATTAGGTCATTTAAATCAATTTGGATATTTAAAATGTGATTCATGCTATAAGACATATTCAATTTCTGAATACATTCAGTTAAATGAAAGATGCAGTTGCAAATCCGAATCATTTTCTTTTAAAATCAATAGGCAAAACACTTATAGAATTGAAATAATTCCGTATTTGCCATTGTCCGGTAATTACCGTGTATTGCTGGTAGAATTGTCAAAATATGGCAGAAACTCATTTAAAAAGGTTATCAATGCACTTAAACAGGAACGTACCGGACATGTTAAAACCATTTCAACAATATTCAGATATAAGGACAGCAATAATCGTTGGATGAGAAAAAGAACAGCCTTTGATTCTGAATTTGTCGATAACTATGAAGAAGAACTTAGAAAAAGCTATGGAAAGAATGTAAGAATTGAAAAATTAGAATTCCAT
>NZ_JAZTXC010000180.1:0-2856 GCF_045636185.1 Methanobrevibacter sp.
ATATGATGGATTTGGCATGGAATATTCTGGTTGGAAACGGGATATCCTTTATTGCAGGAATATTTCTGATTGTCAGTTACTGCGTCAATGACGTGAAAAAAGCCTATAAGTATCAGTTTTTAAATGCATTTGTCCTGGCGATATCTTCAGTTTTCTTTTTTTCCTGGACCGGCGTGACTACACTGTCCATTGCATCTGCCAGAAATGCGATGGTGTATAAGGACAATCTGACATTTAACTGGACAATATTTTTCCTGATAATATCGGTTGTTTTGGGTGTTGTGGTAAATACCATGGGATTTATCGGTTTGCTGCCGGTTATTGCAATTGTCCAGATTACTATCTGCAATTATGCTCTTAAATCAATCAAATCGATAAAAATTAGTTTCATAATCAACAGCTTAATCTACATCGTTTATTTTTTAGCTATTCTGGATTTCACTTCAGCGACTGCAGAGACAATTACGGTGGCTATCGGTTCTCTTTCTCTGCTGAGGTTAATTAAAAGATGAGCTTTTTATTTTTTTTTAGAAAATATTTTTTTTGTTCTTATTTTTATATTTTTTCTGAATGTTATATTTGCCTGATGGAACAACAAAAGTTGTTGAAATCATTAACGGTAAAGGTACTGTTGACTGGACAATACCTGACAATTACAATGGTACATATTCCGTATTTGTACTATTCTTTGGTGATGACACATACTCGTCTGCTACCGGTATAGGATTCATTACTGTAACGCCAGATACTCCAGTAAATCCAGATACTCCAGTAACTCCGGAAAAATCTCCTGCTAAAGGAGAAGTTCCTATGGGTACTAAAGCTACCGGCAATCCGCTGGTTGTATTGCTTATGGTTCTCGCGCTTTTAGGTGTTGGCATTAAAAGAAAAAATTAAACACATTTAAGGAGTTTTTAAACTCCTCTCTTTTTTTATTTATTGATTTATATATAATTTGGGTTTATTTTCAAGTTAATAATAATATTTATATAATTTTTTTTTCATATCTTTAATTGAGTAATAAATTGTTTAGTAATTATGCAAATAATATATTTTTTACTCGTTTTTTTTTAATTGATTGTAAAGGGAGGTGAAAATACGAAAAGCAAATACTTAGTCATTATTCTAACGATTATGTTTATCTTAAGTGTCAACGTTGTAAGTGCAGCTGACGATTCGTCCCAGAGCATTATTGGAAACGCTCCGGATGATATTTTGGCTGCTGATGAATCAACATTCACTCAACTTAATGATGAAATTGCCAATGCAGGTAATTCTTTAACCTTAGATAAGAATTATACTTATCAACCTGGAGATAATTCATTTATAAATGGTATTTTAATCAATAAGCAAATTAATATCACCGGTGATCCTAGTAAAAATATTACAATAAGTGGTAATAATTTGGCTAAAATATTCACAATAAACGCTACTGTTGTATTAAAGAATATAAACTTCATTGATTCAAAAGGTGCCATTAATATAACCTCTAATGCTGATAATTGTAGAATTGAGAATTCATATTTCTTCAATAACACGAATGTTGACTATCGTGGAGGAGCTATTAATTGGGCTGGAGATGACGGAACAATTATCAATTCCAATTTTACCAATAATGCTGTTGATTATCAAGGTTATGGACAGTATGAGGATGATGTTCAGGACAGAGGTGGTGCAATATTCTGGTCAGGTGATAATGGAAACATATCAAACTGTAACTTTTTATATAATAAGGCAGGTTATGGTGCTGCAATATCATGGGGATATCATGATGATGAGGGCATATATTCTGTGAAACCTAAAAAAGGATTCCTTTATAATAGTTATTTCCAAAATAATGATGTTATAATGCGTGGTGGTGCAATTGATTCTAATTGTGAAGAATTGACAGTTATTAAATGTAATTTTACTAACAACACTGCACAGCATGCCGGTGCTATTAGGCTTGGGGGAGATGCTAAGAATTCCGTTATTTCTCAATCTATTTTTGAAAATAACAGGGGGCTTCTTATTAATCTTTCTGAAGACTATTCATCACCTGGTGCTATAGAGATTCTTTCTGGTGATATCAAGATTGACTATTGTAATTTCACCAATAACACTGCTACCCAAGCAGGTGCTATAAAAGTTGATGGCGGTTGCGAAAATGTGGTAGTTTCATCATGTAATTTCATTAATAACTCTGCTTGCTATGATGGTGATGACAGCTATAAAATGGGATTTGTTTTTGGTGGAGCTATTGAATGGTTAGGTAAGGATGGAAAAATACTCAATTCCAATTTTACCGGTAACTCCGCATGGGCTACAGATAATTCTTATTGTTATGCCGGTGCAATATGCTGGTCAGGATCTGAAGGAAATATAACAGATTGTAATTTCTTCAATAATTCCGCTACTCATTTTGCTGGTGCTATTGCATGGGAAGCAGATGGTGAGAATGGAATTATTTCCGGTTCTACTTTCTTTAATAATTCTGCTGATGAAGATGGTGCTATATGCTGGAAAGGTGACTATGGTACTGTAGAGAATTGTAATTTCACCATTAATTCTGCTACCAATGATGCTGGTGCTATTGGGTGGATAGGTGTTTCTGGTAAGGTGATTGATTGTAATTTTACTAGTAATTCTGCTTCTAATGATGCTGGTGCTCTTAAATGGGAAGGTGGACCTGGTAATGTAGTTGATTGTAATTTTACTAGTAATTCTGCTTCTAATGAGGCTGGTGCTGTTAAGTGGACTGGTGTTTCTGGTAATGTTTCTGGTTCTACTTTCTTTAATAATTCTGCTTCTAATGAGGCTGGTGCTCTTAAGTGGGATAGTGAATTAGGTTATCTAGAAAATTGTAATTTTACTAGT
>NZ_JAZTXC010000181.1:0-4620 GCF_045636185.1 Methanobrevibacter sp.
GAGAGTGTGACACGAAGTCACTATTTTTTTAATTTTATTTTACTTATTTTTCCTTTAATTTTATATACTATGAAGTACAATCTATTATTATAGATATTAAACTTTATGGTTGTTTTATTTATGGTTTTAAAAGATGATAACATAAATCAAAGTATGTTGGTCCCTATGGACTTGCGAAACTTGATTCCTGAAGATCATCCCTGCTATTTTATTAAAAATGTGGTTGATTTAATTGATTGTTCAAAAGCAAACCAGGAATTTCGTGGAACTCCTGGGGAATTTGCTTATCCTCGAGAATTATTGCTCAGACTCATTTTAATGAGTGTTTTCGATGGAGGATTATCTTCAAGGGAAATAGAAAGAAAAACACAAACTGACATTGCATATATGTATCTTGCAGCAATGGAAAAACCATCATATCGAACAATAGCAAGATTTAAAGTCGAATATTCAGATTTAATTGACGATGCATTTAAAACAACCATTAAAATTGCAAAAGACAATAATTTAATAAAAATTCATCATTTGAGCATAGATGGAACTAAAATCAAAGCAAAAACATCATTAAATAAATTAACTGATGAAAATCAAATCAAAATCATGAAAGAACACTTAGAAAAAAGTATTGAAAGAGATCAACAAGAAGATGAGGAATTAGGTGATGAATCTGGAAACAATGTTCCAGAAACATTAACTAACAAAGAAAAATTCAAAGAAACAGTGAAAAACATTGAAAATTCATCTAAAGACAATAGAAACAAAGATAAATTACGTTCTTCAAGTTTAAACCTTTTAAAACAAGGAGAAAAAAATCCAGAAAAAGTTTTAAAAAAAGTCAACAATCTCGAAGAAAAATTAAAAGAATCACCAAAAGATGTAATAAGCATTAATGACCCTGATGCACGCTTAATGAAGAATAAAAAAGGCAAATGGGAATGGGATTACAATGCACAAATCATTGTAGATGAATACAAAGGAATAATCCTCTCATCATACATTACACAAAATCCAACCGACCATTTCGAATTAATTCCATCAATAGAACAACTAAAAGATAATTTAAGTGAAATATATGATGAATTGCCTTCCAATTTTCAATTTAGTGCTGATAATGGATATTCTACAGATCAAAACACAACATATCTCGAAGAAAAAGGGTTAGATGGTTACATATCCACCAGAAAACTATCAAGAAAAGAAAAAAAATATAATTTATGGAAAAAACCTTTCCAAAAAGATAATTTCAACTATGATGCGGAAATTGAAACCTATATTTGTCCTTTGGGAGAAATTTTATATCGAAGAAGAACATATGAATACAAAAACAAACAAAGAATAAGTTATTGGACAAATGAATGTAAAAACTGCATAATGAAAGAATATTGCTGCCAAAAAGACAATTACAGAATAATTCAAGACTACGGAAATCCTTCCAAAATCAGAATGCAACGGAAAATGGAAACTGACTGGGCGCAAAAAATCTACAAAAAACGATCAAAAACAGCAGAATTACCATTTGCACACATAAAACAAAATATGAAATTACATGAATTCACCACAACAGGCCTTAAAAATACAAACACTGAATTCAAACTATACACAATTGGACACAACCTAAAAAGAATATACAACGAAATAAACAGAAAGAACAACTAAAAATAAGAAAAATTATAAAAAAATCAAAAACACAAAATTAGATTAAAAATTTTGCGTCACATCCTCAAAAAGCAAAAAAAAAATCATTAAATTAGTTAAGGAACACAATTTAATTTAAAAAGAAAATAAAAAAGAAGTAATATTTACCTTATTACTTCTAGAATCATATCCAAGTTTTCAGATTGTAAGATATCAACCTTTTTACCAGATGCACCTACAATCTCTTTTTTAATATTTAACATGTCTTCACTGACTACCAAATCACCGATAGCCAATTCATGATTTTCACTTAAAACAGAATCGATTTCATCCAATGGAGTTGATTTTAAATAACCAATGATTTTACCAGCATCACCCTTGAATTTAGGTCCTATTTGAGACATGTCCGGTTCAACTTCGATGATTTTTTCATGAACTTCAGGTTTTCCTGATTTAATAACTAAATCTTTGATTTTTAAAGTACCTTCAATATCCTCTGCAAACTCTTCAAAGATATTAATTAAATCACTGTCAGTAGTGTAGACATTAACTTCAGCAAGCTCTGCATTTAAAGGTATTTTTGAAGCGGATTTGAATCTTCTGACTTCATCAATTAAATCAACAGTATTATCACCTTTAGTTTCAAACTTTTCACTGATTAACTCTTCAGTTACTTCGGGCCATAAAGTGGTGTGAATTGACTCATCGCCAAAGTACTGATAGACCTCTTCAGCAAAGAACGGTACAATTGGAGCAAGCAATTTAAGTGAAGTTTCAACAACTGTTCTTAAAGTGTATTTAGCAGCTCTTCTTGATTCATCACTTACATCACTGTACAATCTGTATTTTACCGCTTCGATATATTCGTCACAGAAATCATGCCAGAAGAATCTTTCAATGGATGTTATCGTTTCAGCAAAGTTATATTGAGCAAATGCATTATCCACTTTAACATTCAAGCTGTTTAATTTAGATAATATCCATAAATCCAGTGGTCCTAAATTATCTTTAACATCATCATAGGATATTTCTTCATCAAAAATCTGCATGCTGATGAATCTGAATGCATTCCAGAATTTTCTGAGGAATCTGTATCCGTGCTTGATTTCTTTCCAGTCAAACTGCACATCAGATCCCGGTACGCTGTTGGCTGCCCAGGTTCTCAATGCATCAGCACCATACTGTTCAATGACTTCTTCAGGTCCGACAACAAATTCAGGTCTTGATTTACTCATTTTATTTCCGTCTTCACCAAATACCATACCGTTAATTACAATATCGTCAAACGGTTTTTGGCCAGTTAATGCCAAACATCTTAGGGTTGTATAAAATGCCCATGTACGGATGATATCGTGTCCTTGCGGACGGATGTTTGATGGAAAATGATTGATGTAATCTTCATCAGGCCATCCTACAATGGATAACGGTGAAATTGATGAATCCATCCAGGTATCAAGTACATCTTCTTCAGGAATAAACTCTTCACAGCCACATTCACAAGCATGTTTAGGTTTATCCTGAGTTGGATCGATTGGCAAGTCTTCAACATCAGGCAATATTACTTTTCCACAGTCTTTACAGTACCAGACAGGAATTGGAGTTGCAAATATTCTTTGTCTTGAAATACACCAGTCCCATTCCATTGAATCTGCCCAGTTGACCATACGGGATTTCATATGTTCAGGTACCCAGTTCATTTCATCGGCTGCAACTTTGGTTTTTTCAATTAAATCCCTTACAGCTACAAACCACTGCTTTTTAACAAGAATCTCAATAGGAGTTTTACATCTCCAGCACTGACCGACATTTTGGTCTACCTGTTCCTGTTTTAATAAGTAACCTTCGCTGTCCAAATCTTCAATAGTCTGTTTTTTACAGCTTTGTAAATCCATTCCTTCATATCTGCCGGCAGCTTTGGTTAATGTACCAGTTTCATCAATTGCATTAATGATTTCCAAATCATATTTTTGAACCCAGCTTACGTCAGTTTTATCCCCGAAGGTACAAATCATTACTGCACCTGTACCGAATTCAGGATCTACCTCTTCATCTGCAATGATTTTTACTTTTTGATGTGATAGAGGCACTTCAACATATTTGCCTAATAAATGAGCATATCTTTCATCTTCAGGGTGAATTACAACAGCCACACAAGCGGACATTAGTTCCGGACGGGTTGTTGCAATTAGAATACCTTCCTCTTTAGGGTCAGCCTGTTTACCTGAAGATTGTGAAGATACAATATCATCATAGGAATCATCTACAGCAGGCGGAAAGTTAACATAGTTTAAAAATGTGGTATTATCGTTATATTCTACTTCTGCAAATGCAATAGCTGTTTCACAACGAGGACACCAGTTTACCGGATGAATTCCCTGATAAATCAATCCTTCATCATACATTTTTAAAAATGAGTACTGGGTCTTTTTCATGTATTCCGGAGTCATTGTTACAAACTCACGGGTCCAGTCCTGTGAATAACCCATTGCCTGCATTTGTGCTTTCATTTTAGCAATATTATCAGTAGTTAAATCAACACAATATTCTCTGAATTTAGCACGTGAAACGTCATTTTTCTTGATTCCATGAGTTTCCTCTACTTTTACTTCAGTTGGAAGACCATGGCAATCCCATCCCTGGGTGAATAATACATCATGACCTTTTTGTCTTCTGTATCTTGCATTCATATCAATATAAACCCAATTTAAAACATGGCCCAAGTGAATTGAACCTGTTGGGTATGGTGGGGGAGTATCAATTACATATCTAGGACGAGATCCATCCCCAATGTATTTGTAGATGTCTTCATCTTCCCATTTTTGCTCCCATTCTTTTTCTTTTTTAAAATCATAGTCTTTAGGAATCTCTTCGTTTGACATAAATTTTCTACTAAAATAATTAAATAAAAATAATATTATTAAATATGTAGTTTATTATTTAAAAATATTAAGTAAATAGATAAGTATATTATATAATTAAACTAAA
>NZ_JAZTXC010000182.1:0-5021 GCF_045636185.1 Methanobrevibacter sp.
ATATTCATGAAATAATATCTTCTAAAACATTAAAGTATATAAATTTTTTAATTTTTGATGAAAATTAGTAATACTTTAAATAGCTAAAAGTATTATAAAAATGGTCAAAATAAGCCAATTATTTTAGGTTGACCTAAAATGTGTAGTAACTACACATATTAATCTATTAATAATTTAAAATATATATTATTAATTATTGAAATGGGGAATTACAATATGAAAATTATATCAATTGTGGGGAGAAAAAATACTGGAAAAACCTCACTGACAGTAAAAGTTATTGAGGAACTTACAAAAAGAGGCTATAACGTAGCTTCAATTAAGCATTCACACCACACAATGGAAATGGATAGAGAAAATACGGATACCTGGAAGCACAAAAACGCAGGATCAAATGTGGTAGTAGGAATTGGCTCAACAACTTTTTTCAATATAAGGCAAAAAATGGATTTAAACAGATTGCTTTATCTCATTAAGCATTTTGACCATATTGATTTTGTAGTAATTGAAGGATTTAAAAGTTATAATTATCCTAAAATAGCTACTTCAAGTGATGTTGTTGATAAATATACAATAAAACAAGTTGATTCATTTACAATTACAGAAAGTGGTGTTAGTGACCTGGTAGATTTAATAGAAGAAAAAGGTCATGACATTGTTGATACACTGTTCAAGAAAAATTGCGGATACAATAATGGCGAAGCAATTGCAAGAGAAATCCGTGAGGGAAATATAAAAACTGAAGACTTGGATTACGTGTCAAGTTATTTGTCAATAGACAATAAAGTGATTGGATTGAACAGATTTGTCAGCGATTACTTTAAACAGACTGTTCTTGGAATCATCAATACATTAAATATTGAGGAATATGGCGTAGAAGATGTAGAAAAAATCGAGTTATTAATTAATAACGAAAATCCTGCAGAAAAAAGTGCTAAAAACAATGGTGAAATTTTCATCAATAAAAAACCTTTAGATGCAAATCAATTCGTAATAGACATTATCTCAAATTCCATTAAAGGTATTGTCAATTCCCTTAAAACTGAAGAAAATATAGAAAAAATTACTGTAGAGATTAAAGGCATTGAAAATAATGAACTATATAATGCAGACATTGATTTGAAAATTAACGATGAAATATTGGAAATCAATAAATTCACCTGCGGAATCATAAAAGAAAGTGTTTTTGCAATGGTGAACACATTAAAAACTGATGAAGAAATCAATGAAATAAAAATTGAAGTGGGAGTATGAACCATGAGCGAAAGAGTAGTAAAAGACAACTATGACAGACCGATACTTTCACTAAGAATTACATTGACAAACAGGTGTAATGTTAACTGTATTTACTGCCACCATGACGGCATGAGATCATCTAAAAACGAAATGACTGCAGATGAAGTCTATAAAATATGCCAAATAGCTAAAAGGATTGGAGTTAGAAAAATAAGGCTTTCAGGCGGAGAACCATTAATAAGAAAAGACATTGTTGAAATTGTGGAAAAAATAAATAGTATTGGTTTTAAAGACATTTCAATAACAACAAATGGAATACTGCTTGAAAAATATGCTCAAGATCTTAAAAATGCGGGATTAGACAGAGTTAATGTTAGCTTAGATACATTAAACCCTAAAACCTATGAATTCATTACCAAAAAGGATTATCTGACTGCAGCCAAAGAGGGAATCCTGAAAAGTGTTGAAGTTGGCCTTTATCCTGTTAAGATAAACATGGTTATTATGAAAGACATCAATGAACATGAAATCAAAGACATGTTTAATTTCTGCAGAGATAATAACATGGTACTTCAATTAATAGAACTCATTGAAAGTGAAAACTGCGATGACGATAAATTCTCAGCAGAATACCATTATAAGTTAGATATGGTTGAAGAAAGGTTAGCTGATATGGCTGATGATGTTCGAGAACGTGAATTTATGCAAGGTCGTCGAAAATATTACATTAACGGTGGAGAAATCGAGGTAGTTAAACCTGTTGATAACTCTAAATTTTGTGCAAATTGTACTAGATTAAGGGTGACGCCAGACGGTAAAATTAAACCTTGCTTACTTAGAAACGATAACCTTGTAGATATTATCACCAATATCAGAAATGATGCAAGTGATGATGAATTAGAAAATATATTTTTAAAAGGTATTAATAAACGAGAACCGTTTAATACCGATTAAAATTCTTTTTTTGGTATATAATAAAAAACTAGTTTAAAAAAAAAAGAAAGAAAGTGACTTTTTTTAAAAAAAAAGAAAAAGATAAATAAAGCAAAATGCTTTATCTATAATTTTTTAGCTTTTGAAATGTGTTCGGTGAATGGGATTCTGTCATCACTGTCGAATCCTGGGATGTATCCGTAAACATCTCTTACTTTGTTGTTTACAGTACTCCATACTTTGGCTACAGGGATTTCACTAGGACAGACATCACTACATTGACCACAGTTGGTACATGCATCAACCATGTGTACCATACGAGTTAAGTGGAAGAATGGTGCTGCAGGAGTGTATCCACCAGGTACCCATTCAGGACCTTCAGCTTCAAGACAGCAGTCTTCACAGAAACATAATGGACATGCTTCACGACAACCGTAACATTTCATACATTTGGAGAATTCTTCATCGTACATGTGGAATACGTCGATGATATCTCCAGTAGTACCAGCATAATCTACATCTTTCTTAGCGTTAGCAGCTTTGAGCATGAAGTTGTTAATGTTTTCTCTGATTTTAATTCCTTTTTCGATAGGTTCAGCAACTTCGATTAAACCTGCGTCAATAACATCAGCTAAAATTTCAGAACCTTTGTCAGTGAAAACTTCTACGAAAGTAGCTTTACCAGCTAAATCGCCGATAACACCCCAGTTACCTAATGCAAGATCTGCATTGGATGGGATTTTTAAGTTACATCTTTGACAGTTTTCTCTTCTACCCATGCCGTCTTCTTCTAAGTCTTCAATACCGAAGCCTTTTTCTTCACCGTCAGCAGTTTCCATGATGAGTTTACCTTTAGAGATTTCTTCTTTAACAACATCTTTAGGATCTAATTCGTAAACTTCTTCAATCATTTTCATGGTTGGTACAGGTGGTAAAGTTCCTCCACAGTTTACACCAATCATAATGATGTTATCGCCTATGATTTTTCCTCTTTTGATTAATTCTCTAATGGTCATTGCGTCACATGGTTTACATGAGACTGCAACTTTCATGTCTCTGCATCCGTCTAAGTATTTGTATACGAATTTTGCTAAGTTTAAAGTACCACAGTGAATTGAACCAGCAGTTTTAATAATGTCTTCAGGTTCGGTTACTAAGCATGGTACAGCATCGTATAAATCGTGACCTTCTTCTACGCCAACAACTGCATCAACAGCTCCACTTTCTAATAAGTGTTTCATGATAGTAGTTACAACTCCACCATATTCACCTTTGGATTTGATGTCTTCGTTAGCAGAGTAAGCATAATACATTTTTTCAATATTTGCGCTCATTTAAATCTACCCCTTATTTATTTACCTACTTTTACAGTGGTAGTTGACATTTTTTCTGCTTTAATTTCAGTGTCAGTACCATCTTTGTAAACTTCGCCTTTCATTGCTACTTTTTCAGGGAGTTTTTCAACTTCAATAGCACAAGCTTTTAATTCAACCATTTTAGATTTAGGGTCGAAAGAATCGGAGTTAGTTAATACGTTAGCAGCACATTCTACAAAGTGCATTGGGATGTTTACAATTCCTTCTCTGATATCATCAGTTACACGTGCAGGAATAGCAATTTCTCCTCTTCTTGAGAATGCTCTTACTACTTCACCATTAATAATTCCTCTTGCTTCTGCATCTTTACTGTTAATTTCGATGAATCCTGTTTTAACTTCGTTAGATAAAGTTTCACATCTTCTGGTCATAGCAGCGTGGTAGTGGAACAATATTCTAGTAGTAGTTAATAATAATGGATATTCGTCATCTACAGTTTCAACTGGTCCTTTGTGTTCTAATGCTTGGAAGACTCCTAAACCATCAGGGTGTGCAAATTTCTCTTTGTGCATTAATGGTTGACATGGGTCGTCTTCGGATGGGCAAGGCCAGTGAAGTGCTTCAGGAGTGTCTAATCTTTCACGGTTCATACCAGCCATGATTGGAGCACATTCTCTGATTTCTTCAAAGATGTCTTGAGCTGATTCGTAGTGGAATAATTCTCTTGGGACACCCATTCTGACTGCGATTTCTTCCATGATTTTCCAATCTAACCATGCGCCTTCAGGTGGTTCTTGTGCTTTGTGTAAGCATTGAACTCTTCTTTCACCACTGGTGAAGGTACCTTCTTGTTCACCCCAACCTGCTGCAGGTAAAACAACATCAGCACATTGTGCGGTATCGGTTAAGAAACATTCTTGAACAACTAACATTTCTAAGTTTTCAAGTGCTTCTTTGGTGTGTTGTACGTCAGCATCGGAGAGAACTGGGTCTTCCCCATGGATGTATAATACTTTTAAGTCACCAGCGTGAGCTGCATTCATCATTTCAACTAAAGTTAAACCAGGTGTGGTTGGTAAGTTTACTTCGTATCCGTATCCACTGTAATAGTCATTGAACCATGCAGTAGTTTCTGGGTCTTTAACTTTTCTGTAACCTACGTAGTCAGAAGGTAATGCACCCATATCACAAGCACCTTGTACGTTGTTTTGTCCTCTTAATGGGTTTACACCAGTACCTTGTTTACCGATATTACCGGTTAACATTGCTAAGTTAGCAGTGGACATAACGTTGTCTGCACCGTGGGAGTGTTCGGTAATACCTAATGAGTATACAATAGCTGCTTTGTCAGCAGATGCATATTCTACAGCTAAGTGTTCGATTACTTCAGGTTTGATACCAGTAATTTCAGAAGCCATATCTAAGTCGTATTTTTGTACAACTTCTTTCATTTCTTCGTAACCTTTGGTTCTGTTTGCAATGAATTCATCATCTTGTAATCCTTTGTCAATGATAACTTTAATCATTGCGTTCATT
>NZ_JAZTXC010000183.1:0-3702 GCF_045636185.1 Methanobrevibacter sp.
TACCATTGAAATCTGTTAAACAGGTATTAACAAGAGTTTTTTCACCATAAGTAGTATTTAAAACAGATAAATCAACATTTAAATCATTTTTATAAACAGCAAACTGAACAGTATCATTAACTGAATTATAGTTATTATTTCCATTGAAAAGAACAATACCTTCATAATTGGAAACATTCAAAAATACAGGAAGTGTATAATAACTATTTGCTTTAAAGGAATACTTTTCATTATCAACAGTTAAAACAACATCATCATTAATTAACTCATTATTAAGACCCGTTAAGTTAATCCACACAAGAGTATTTTCTCCATATTTTACATCATTAATATTGGAATAAATTTTTGGATTAATTTTAGAGACTAAAACATTAATTGTAGTATTTTTAGGATTATATCTTTCATTACCATTAAAGAAAACACTTACATCATAATTTGATGCATTTAAAATAATTGGAAGAATAAACTCAGTATTAGTTATATAAGAATAATTAACATTATTAATATTTAAAGTAATATTTTCATTAATTAAAGTAGAATTAGAAGACAATGAAACCTCAAAAGTTAAATAATCCCCATAATCAATATTATTTCCAATAACACTTAAATTAACATCATATCTATTTACAACGACATTACTATAAAATTCACCAGAACAATATTTATCAGATCCATTGAAAACTAGACTAACATCATATTTGCCTGCAGAAAACAAATCCGGAACATCAAATATAGAATTTGAATTAACATTATAAGATTTATTTCCAATAGTTAATACAACTGTAGAATCAATAATATTGCCATCTATATCCTTTAAAGAAATATTTGCTTTAAAATAATCTCCATAATAAATATTATCAATATTTAAAGTTAAATTTACAGCAATTTTTGGAATTATAAAAGTTAAATTATCATTTGAAGATAAATAATGGACATTATTTTCATATGTAGCTGTGACATTAAAAGTTTCATATCTTAAATTATTAAGTGATATAGTAGCAATACCTTTATTTACACTTTTATTATATTTAACACCGTCAAATTCAAAAATAACAAAACCTTCATTAACTAAATGACCATATTCATCCAAAACAGTTGCAGTTAAATTAACATTATTTTTATATATAGAAACTTCACTCAATGTTGTTGTAGTTGTTAAATTCAGTATTGTAAAGGCCTTTATACATGCAACTTGTGAATCATAAGTATGACCCCTATATGATAAATTTAAGGTATAATCATATAAATCAATCCAGTTTATACCATCATAACTAATAAATGAAATATATGGTCTATAATGGACTCTATTAACTGAAACTTTTTCTGAAATCGGAACTTGAGCCTCAATTAATGAGGATACTTTTAAAACTATTTTAAATAAGTCATTTTTATAAATTGGGATAAATTCATCAAAATTAAATGTGAAATAACCAGCTAGTGATGATCCGTTCTGTGTAAGTTTTAGCTCATTATTGACATAAATTTCAACTGTAAAATTTGAGTCATAAGCAAAATATGTTGAAAATGCAGCAATAATATCATCAGATGTTGCATTAAATATATTTTGATACCATATATCCTTTTGATCAGTCAATAAATAGTCTGTTAACCCAACAACATCATATTGATAATTTTTATCATATTTAACCGTGTCATTTAAAATATATATGTATGAAGCGTCCATAACACCTACACATGCACATCTAGTATCATAATATGAAATGTAGAAGTATCCTTTTTCACCCCATCCACTACCCCAGCTGTTTTTACAAATCCATGCTCCATTAGCCGGAGGTTTTGCACCTGAAAATTTATCTTTAGAGAAATTGTCATCCCATCCAACAATGGCGACTAAATGATTAGTGCCTGCAGTTCCAGTATAATATTGGTATTTTTGACCGGTAGCATAGATTGTAGTGACAACTGCCCCATAATCTAAAATAGCTTGTTTAATTCTATTATTATCAGTATAATTAGCCCTAGGCAAAAACATTATATTTTGAACATGCATAATACTATCAATTATTGGAGATAAAAGTGTATCTTCATAATATTTGTCATCAGATTCGTTGATAGGACCTAACCAACTTGTTAAATAACCAATAGGCATCATAGTTTTTCCGCCTTCATTAGTCATCATTTTCCATCCATAATCAGAATACATAGCCATTATGTTTTTCATGTTTTCTTCAGAAAGATCATACTCATTACCTGTTGCTTTTAAAATACATGATTCTAATGCTGCAAGTGTTCCAAAAGCCCAACAATTACCATCATGCCCCTGATTTTTAACAGGAGTAACTAATCCATAGTTCCTTAAATCGTAATAAGATGGAATTGTTCCATTATATGGAGTATAAACCATTTGAGTATAATTTGATTGTTCAAAATTAATATCATAATAATCTAGTTGAATTAGCTCAGCCTGAATAAAAGTATTGTTATCAAAATTCTCTTCACTATTTACGGCACTGTAAACATTATTATTGGTAAAAGTATTATGTATCATATTAAATGAGAGATAATCTGCCCATATTGCTTCGGCTTCATCTGCTGAATTATTAAAGAACCTGGATGAAGTTAAGTTTAACACACCATACATTTTATAAATTGCCCCACCCTGGTAAATAGCAGAGTTATTATATCCAGTTACATTAATCATTAAAATTCTTGAATCCAAATCACAGATTGCCCCACCCAAATTAGCGGAATTATCATGAAAAATAGAATTTGAAATGTTTATATTAGAATCAAGAGAATAAATTGCCCCACCCAAATTAGCAGAGTTATTGTAAAAATCGGAATTTGAAATAGTCAAATCTGCAATATGAGAGTTTATTGTTCCTCCCAATAATTGATTAGAAGAACCTTTGAAATTTACATTATCAATCGTCAACGTCTTAGTATTATAAATAGAACCTCCTGTTAATGTTAAATTATATAATCCTAAAATTCCATTATTATTAAAGATTCTATTCGTATTGGTGTATTTAATAATTGTATTATCCTTGCTTTGGCCAATAAATGAATTATATGAAGAAATAGATATGGATTTATCTAATTCATATTCACCATCTGCAAAATACAAGTTAGAGTTTGATTTAATCCTATTTGAATTAAAATATTTATATGGATTTTCCTTTGAACCAGTACCGTCACTAGCAACAGAACTATTAAAATAGATACTTGGATAGGAATCCTCTTCCGATAAAGTTATTTCTGAATTACCACTATTTAATAATGTTAAATTATCTTGTGCAAATGTAAATGGGATTATAAAAAACCCTAAAAATAATATAACAAAAATTACCTTTTTATTTAACATATGTAATATTAATTTTATCATAAGTACTTATAAAAGTATATCAAAAAATAAAAATAAGAATTAAGTGCTAATAGTAATGGTATTAGACACACTTAATCCATTGAACATTGAAGTTATTATATATCTTCCAGGCATTAAATTAATATTTAGATTTGCAAATCCTTCTGAATCCGTTATTCTAATGTAAAATACTCCATTGATATTAAATGTAACGCTTTGATTTGGATAAGGATTACCCTGACCATCAAGGATTAAAGCTTTAAATTTACTTCCGTCACGATATTTCATGACCATATCTTCAGCCTTAATTGTGCTCAATACTTTAATGGTATTAGAAACCATTGATGAATCGTATTCTGCTGTAATAGTGTATGTTC
>NZ_JAZTXC010000184.1:0-23969 GCF_045636185.1 Methanobrevibacter sp.
ATAGTATATAAAATTAAAGGAAAAATAAGTAAAATAAAATTAAAAAAATAGTGACTTCGTGTCACACTCTCAAAAAAAAATAAAAAAAATGTAACTATTCATCTAATAGAAATTATCTTCTCTTTTAATCTCAGCCCCGCAAAACATACAAGTCGTATCATAAGCATCGATTAAAAATACTCTATGGCAGTTTGGACATTCATATTCTTCATCATCACCAAAATATGCTCCGCAACTCGGACATACCGGATCTCCCTCATCTACCCAGCTTCCGCAACTTGGACAAATCATAATTTTCCCCCTAATTTAACTTCATCAAATGAGTTCATTGCCGCTTTTGAAAGGAGTTTCCTGTCAATCAATTCCTTCAATTCTTCAGGAGTAAACCATCTGTAGTCATCGTGTTCTGCACTGATTTTAACTTCATCGCTATCAGATGACACTCTCATAATCAGCTGAACTGATTTTATTTTTTCATTGGTTTTGCATGCAGTATATTCATTTTGAATAACATTATACAATGAATCAATATTTATTTCAAGACCGGTTTCTTCCATAAATTCCCTTTTTAATGCCTGGTCAAAAAATTCGCCTTTTTTAACCTTTCCTCCAGGAATTTCCCATTTTTCTGCATCATGACTAGATTTTGACCTTACTTTTAAAAGTAAAATCCTACCTTCAAATTCACAGATTCCTCTTGCCGTTAAACCCCACATATCGCTCATATTACCTCACTAATAATAACTTTTTAATTAATTATTTATATTCTTTCTCAATGTTAATTCAACATATTTCATGAAAACAGGACTGTCAAAATGTTTAGTTCGGAATCTCTTTTTTGTACACATCCATTTTTTTAAATCAAAGCCAAATTTAAGTTTTCAGACAACTCTTTATAACGGTTTCTTAGAGTTACTTCCGTTACTCCGGCAACTTCAGCAATATCCCTTTGGCTTTTCCTTTCATTAACCATCAATGATGCTATATATAAGGCAGCTGCGGCTATTCCATTCGGTCCTTTTCCATTGGCCAATCCTCTGTTTTTGGATTGTTCAGCAATTTTAATGGCCTTTGCCTGTGATTTACCTGATAATTCCAATTCCGTTGCAAATCTTGGAATGTAATCTGAAGGTGAAGGCGGAGTTAACTTGATTTTAAGCTCCCGCGCCAATGATCTTTGAATTCTGGCAATCTGTTTTTTGCTTGCACTGGATTCTACTGCTATTTCAGCCAATGTTCTTGGAATGTTGCACTGTCTGCATGCAATGTATATTGAAGCTGAAACGACACCTTCTACAGTTCTTCCTATAATCAACCTATTTTCCAAGGCTTTCCTATATATTAAAGATGCATTTTCACGAACATCATTTGGCAAGCCCATACTGGAGCATTTATTGTTAATTTGAGTTAATGCAAAAGCTAAACTGCGATCTCTTGAGCCGGAAACCCTAAGTTTTTTGTTCCATTTTCTCATACGGTAATATTTAGCAACATTTTTAGAAGATATGTTATTATTTTTCCAGTCAATATCTGCACCTAAACCGAAATCATGAATTCCATTTCTTAGTGGTGCTCCGGTACGTGCTCTGGAATTACGCTGTTCAGGATTGAATGCTCTCCATTCTGGACCATGGTCTATAATATTTTCATCTATTACAAGACCGCAACGTTTGCATGTTAACTCTGCTCTTGAGCTATTGTAATCCAAATCTGTTGAATTACATTCGGGACAAATATTTTCCGGCATATGGTTAATATCTTCTTCAGTGCTTTTTTTCAGTGATCTTTTATTTTTCATTAAAATACCTCCATGAAAAAAAGTTCGTACAAAAACAGTTACAAATAATTTAATAATATTTTATCCACAACATATAGACAGAGATGTTAGTATTACAAATTTAATTAAAAAGAATTGCAAAAATAAGTAAAAATAAAAAAAAGCAGTTAATTTCAAACTACTTTTAATGCATTAGCAGAACATACTCTAACACATTGAAGACAAAGATTACATCTATTTGGATATAATGTCCATATCTTACATTTTTTATCGATGTAAATTGCATGTCTTCTGCATTCAAATTCACATTTCTTACACAAATTACATTTTTTTCCATCAGCTTCAATTTCACCGCGTTGCCTTGTAAAACTTGAACCTAAAAAGTTAAATATTTCATAAGGAAGGCCACCAACATTATGACCCGCATCACGTCTCGCTCTCATTAATTACTATCTCCAGGAAAATTTAATATTATTTTTAACACTCATAGTATAAATATTTAGGCATTCCTAAAAATTAGAAAAAGTAAAAAAATTAATTTACAACAATGCAATCATTGGGACAAATTGCTTCACAAACCTTGCAACGCTTACAAGTCAAAGGACTTCTGACTACCGTATCATCCCCTTCCTTCATCAAAACATTGTTAGGACAAGCTATAACACATTTTTCACAATCCGCACCTTTGCAATTGTCACTATTAATATCAATGTGTGATTCAACAATTTCTTCCTGCTTATCTTTATTTCTCTTAAAAAATGAACCTAAACCCATAATAATCATTCTATTAAAAGCCATTAATAACTCTTTTTAATATCCCTGAGATTCCAAATACACATCAATATCATCATAATCCCCATAGTCATAGTGGTCATAATACCAGTCAGGGTCATTGCGGGCAATAGTATAAGGAGAATCATCAACTCCCCTGTAATGACTTGAAGAAGAGGATGTAGGATAAGACTCATGATAATTAACATCAGACCTGCTTAATCCCAAAATGCCGTAAAGCAAATCACTTAAATCATAAGGATGGGCATTATTATCCAGTATTATTCCATATATCATCTTATTTTGAGGATTATATTGCAGATAATATAATGCAAACATATGATTCTGATTGAATATTCTTCCATAGTCATAAGCAATAGCCTTTGTATCGTTTATTTGAATGCCCATCTCATCAGGAGATGCCTTCCAAACTATTGCATATCCTTTTTTACCTCCATAATCAACATAACTGATATTTCGTGCATGAATCCATTTCAAAACTTTTATGTCGGATGATGGAACCTGCACCTCGCCATCAGCTATATTTTTGCTGTTATATTCCAGAGCTTTTTCGATATGGGCTACCAAATAGCCATCTCCTCCAATGTCTATTGTAACATTATCGTCAAAGCCTGCAACACTTGGCGGGGAATTAGAATTAGATATTGCACCAATCAAAATACTCACAACAATCAATAGAGCAAAGATTATCAGAATTATTTTAAAAACATTTTTCAAGTCATTCATTAATTATAATATGTGTACAAGTTATTAATATATTAACTGAAATATATCGTCTATCGAGTCTGCAACGTCAAAAATATCCAGGGCACCTTCACGAATCAATCCGTCATCATGCATTTCATCAAGAATTGAAATCAAATCATCATAGAAATTGTCAATATTAAAAATAATAATCTTTTTGGAGTGCCTATGCAAATATTTCAAAGTCAAAACTTCAAATAATTCATCCAAAGTTCCGAATCCACCAGGACAGATGACAAAAACATCAGATTTTTCCAGAAATAATTTTTTTCTCTCATCCATGGAACTTGTTTTAATCAATTGGGAACAGTTTTTAAATTCATCATCAAATTCCATAATCCAATCGGGGAAAATAGCCAAAATTTCACCACCATTATCAAAAACACCTGATGCAACGGCACCCATCATTCCATCGTTTCCGCCGCCAAAAACCAGACTATGGCCCTTTTCAGCAATTGCAAGACCTAACTTATAGCCCACATCAGTATACTTTTTTGGTGTTTTCTTATTTCCTGACCCATACATACAAATTTTCATAAATATAACTTTTAATACACTAATTATATAAAATAATACAGTCAAATATTAACATAATGAATACTGAAATACAAGAGTTTATTGCAATATCTGACATAGTATCTTTGATGAACATGACATGTGGATTTTTATCAGCAGTCTTATCCATAAACCATAATTTCTACTTATCAGCTATTTTTATGATATTTTCACTGATTTTTGATTCATGTGATGGTTTTGTTGCCCGTAAAACCAATAGAGAAGATGAACATGGATTCGGTAAAAATATTGATTCATTATCAGACATAGTTTCATTCGGTATTGCACCAGCAATATTTTTATATACTTTTAGCTTAGCCAATGCCAGCTATCTTATTGTTCCGACAATTTTTGTTTCTTTATTCATCGTTATATGTGGAGTTTTAAGGTTAACCCGATACAATGTAATATCCGATAAGGTTGAAGGTTTTATCGGTTTTCCGATTCCGGGAATCGCCATAGTTATAGCTTCATTTTACATAAGCGGACTGTTCAACATATACATTGCATTAATATTGGCAGTTATAATTTCAATAGCTATGGTATGCAATAAATCCTACGATAGATTCAACAATCTATACCTTTTGGTTTTAAATGGCATCTGCCTGTTGTTTATTATTTTGCAAGTCCCATTATACATCGGCTCCACAAATGTTTGCGCATTAATTGTCCTTTTGACATCTCTGGGATATTTATTTATAAATTTAATTTCAGGTTAAACTATGAAAAAAAGATATATAGCCATAATTGTTATTTTGTTATTAGTTGTTGGATACTTCATATATTATGTTAATGACTATTATCATGCGGATGAGACAAGCTTAAGCTATATCAATGGAAGCGGAAATGTCAGTGCCAGCAAAGTCGATAATGGTCTTTTCATTGACGGTCCGGGAAATGATACTGCATTGATTTTTTATCCTGGAGCCAAAATAGAATATATTTCATATTTGCCTTTGATGAATAATCTGGCGGAAAATGGTGTCGATGCATATCTTGTAGAAATGCCTTTCAATCTGGCATTTTTAGGAACAGACTCTGCGAATGAAATAATTAAAAGTACAAACTACACACGTTACATTATGGCGGGACACTCATTGGGAGGTTCCATGGCAGCAAAATATGCTTCAAATCATAATGTTGACGGACTAGTGCTTCTTGCGGCTTATCCTTCAGAAAAAGTTAACGTTCCTGTTTTATCAGTCTACGGATCAAACGACAAAATATTAAATTTGAAAACTTACAATGAATCCAAAACATTAATGGGCAACAATTTTACAGAACACATAATTGATGGGGCAAATCATTGCCAATTTGCCAATTTTGGAGTCATGTCTGGCGATGGAAATGCTACAATCAATTCTACACAGCAGCAAAAACAGACAGTTGATGCAATAATTGATTTTATCAACGGAATTAAAAAGAATTAAACAATCAATATCTGGTTAATTCATTTAACTTCATCAGTATTCTAGACAATATGAAAGCAAAAACTAAAATACCAACTAACCATAAAACAGTCATGAAAACTGGCTGTTCATAAACTTTCAAAAAAGGATATGGACCTACAAGGACCCTTAAAATATTCAGACTGATTAGTACGATGGCATAGACTATTGTAAAATACAAAGACCTCACATTATTCCTTAAAGAATTCTCTAAATCAATTTCTTCAAAGAATATGAATGATATTAAAACGATTAACGGACACACTATATGCATTAAAAAATTGGGACCATCCAAAAACATCAATTGAAAATTAAAGTTATACATAGGATATAAGACAAAGATGACTACCAGAAATGTTATCAGCAGTGATAATGCAGAGGAATATTTGGCTAATTTAACAACTTTTGGAATGTTTTTTCTTGTATATAAATACAAAACAGCAGCTATTAAAGCAAAAATATTGGAATCAATAGTGTAATACCTAAAATCAATACTTCCAAAATCATGGTAACATTGTATTAATGCAATGACCTCCAATATGACCAAAAGAACATTTAAGACAATCCCTACATTATATTTATCCATCAATAACCCTCTCCGTCATAATTTTTCGGATTGTCATATATCTCTTCATCCCAATAGTTATCATAGATATATTCATCCGCCCTTAAACTATCACCGTAGTTATGATTATCATAATAAGTATATGGAGATCCGCGATTATTGCTGCCAGATGTCATTGATATAGTTTTTGTCAATGATGATGGATTGTATTTATTATTCCCCTTAAATTCGACATGAAGTGTATAATCTCCCTTAGTGCTTCCAAGATAAAATGTATTCTGCCCATTTTTGTTAAGTGATTTTGAAGGCATATTTCTTACGCTACCGTTAGGCTTTGTTATCTTAATCGAAAACTTTACATTCGGAACAGGATTATTGTTTGAGTCCTTTAATGATATTATTGCAGAATAACCAGAAGAATCCTTTTCTATTTCAAAATGAGTATCCTCTTTAGCAGATACGAATGACATTCCTACAATGAATATCAATAAGCATAGGAATAACAGGAATATCTTTTTCATGTTAATATGTTATGTATAAATGCAATATATAAGTTTAACTTTATATATCATAACAACATTAAATTAAGCAATGAACATTAAAAGTGAAATCAAGGAAGCATACGTCGAAAACAAAAAAATATTTGCCATATTGCTCATTATTTTTATCGCAGGATTTGTTTTAGGCTGCATCTTTGCCGATGATATAGCATCCGTTTTAATGCCAATGCTTAAGGAGGCCATGGGTGCAGAAGGCCTATCATCAGTTGATGCATTTGATATAATATTCCATAATGTATTCACAGCCGTTCTAGTCTTTTTTGGTTCAATAATATTTGGAATCTATGCAATACTTTCAATATTCGTTAACGGCTTCGTAGTAGGATTCATGGCAGGACATACAATCAAAACAACATACGCCCTTATAATGTATCTGGCACTGATTCTTCCACACGGAATATTTGAAATTCCTGCATTCTTTTCCAGTTGTACAGCAGGAATTCTGTTGTTTCTATTTATATTCAGACTCATTAAAGACATGATTAAAAAAAATACATTTTCACAAAGCTATGAAAACAACAAAAAAAATCTGAAACACGCAATCATCCTCCTATTAATTGCTATTGTGCTATTTTTAATAGCTGGACTGATAGAAGGTTTCATAACACCACATATAGGCAATATCATTAGCCAGCAACTGGGCGGACCGGATATCTTAAAATAAAAAAAATAAAAGAGTATTTAAAATACTCTTATTCATCAAAAAACGGTTGAGGCAATGCACATGCATCATTGCCCTTAGCAATATAATTGTAAATTAATGCGGCTAAAATACCTCCCACGACAGGTCCTATGAGATAAATCGGGAAGTATGGCCAGAAATTGGTTCCTCCAAGTAACAGGTCCATCAAATATGGTCCGAATGTACGTGCAGGATTGATTGAAGCTCCTGTAAAAGCTCCTAAAACTACAATTACAGCAGTTACAGTCATACCGATTGATAAACCTGCAAAACCAGGTTCCGCTTTTTTATCAACAGCAACACCCATAACAACCAAGACCAAAAAGAATGTTCCTAAAAACTCGGCAAACATAGCTTGCCAGTATCCGACACCTAAACCTGGGGCTGTAGCACCTAATCCTCCAATAGTTACGGCTGCACTTCCCAGGCATAAGAATAATGCTAAACTGCCAAGGCAAGCGCCGATGACCTGTGCCACAATATAGTAAATACTGTCAATAAGAGATATGTTTTTGCTAACAAGCAGTCCAACCGTTACTGCTGGGTTCAAGTGTGCACCGGATATTTTACCGAAGAGATAAATACAGGCCATTACAGTTAAACCAAATGCAAGAGCTATTGCAATCCAGTCACCCAAACCGCCTAAAATACCAATTCCAGCTTTTCCAGGATTTAAACTATCTGAAATCAATAAGGTCACGACAGCAGATCCCGTTCCAAAAAAGACCAGGAAAAAAGTTCCAAGCAATTCAGCCAGAAACTTTTTTTCAATATTACAAGAAGCCATTTAAGTCACCTAAACTGCTTCTCTCCATTGGCAATATTCATGTTTACCGTCAACCAGTGTTGCGGAAGCACAGTTTTTACATCCTTTAACCGGTGAACCAGGAATATCCTTATTGAGTGCAATAATATTGGTCATCATTGTAGCTGTAATCGGTTCGGATGTAAGCAAACATGGATAATCGGCCAATCTCATAAGTGATGAGAATCTGACTGTTATTGCACATGCCGGATATGTGTATCTTTGAGGGTTCATGATTATTTCATTCTCGGCAATTGGACTTAAATCAACTGCTAAACCATTGATTTTTGGCACAAAGTCAATTTTTTCACTGCTTCTTGCTTTTCTTGCATCACTGATAGCCAAAAATCCTCTGTAAATCATGTCCATGAAGTCACAGTTATGCAATTCAGCTGCTGCTCCTCTGGTCGGATATTGCTGTACATAGTTGTGGAATCTTTTATTAAATAGATCAACAACCATCGGTGCATTAAATCCATCCAGTTCCAAAATGTATTCAGTTGCACATGCAGATGAACCTGTTGCAAGTTTCAATACTTCTGAAGGAGATTTGTAATTATCGAGATTGCTTCTTAAGCTAGCGTCAATCACTTCAGCCGTAGCTTTAATAATATTTAAAGTCACATCATCCTTTACCATATTATAGCTTGCCTGACCGATGTGGTGACCGATATCTCCAACACAGTAAGCGGGAACAGTTACAATATTACCGTAATGGACTTCATCATCAATAGCTGCTTTAACTACTGATTCCATTTCCTTTTTATATCCGTTCATGTATTTTCTCACATCGAATGAGGAATGATTTGCATCATCCATCAATGTTCCCTGTGCTTCAATAGGTTCGCGATAAACCATTTGCAATGTTTCAATCTCTTTTTGTGTAGCTTCAGCAGCGGTTAAACCATCTTCTATAGCATTTGCAAATGCATCCCCTACACCATAGGATGTGTTCATACCCCATGACTTAGCAGACAATATTGCTTGTTTGTGCATTAGTGGAAGGTCCAATTTTGCTAAAATCTGATTAACAACATTGCTCGTACTTCCAGGCATTAATGCAAAGTCAACCACACATGTTGGCCCATAAAATCCACCGTATCTTCTAATGGATTCCTTAGAAATTAACGCTTCATTGTCTGCAATAGCTTCAATGAATTTGGATACACTGTCTGCAAATTCCTTATCCTCTTCACATAAAATTTCCAATACCGGCGGTGTCTGGTAGTGTTCAATGAATGGATCATCTTCCGGACGGATGGTTTTGGCAACGGAAGTTAATACTTTGTAGTGACTTTCAACAGATTTTTTGTGTAAGTTAATAACACTTTCTGCCTGATTGTCTATGGCTTTCATATTAGTTACTGCATCAGCATACGGCTTAGCATCAGTAACCTTAAAATCGTTATATCTGTTTTCAGATATTACCTCAATATCTGCTCTTTGAGCAGCCATTGATTCATTAATCATTTTTTCATATAATTCTTTCATTTTATCAGCCTCAGATTCTATGAAAAATTCAACTGCTTTTACAAATGTTAAAAAAAATAACAAAATCCCCAAGATAATAAAAGTATTACCTTATTTAATAATTTAAGAACAGATTATATAAATCTATTGCAACATAGTTGTAAATGATTACTATGATTATCGGACTGATTTCAGACACACACATTTCACCAAAAAAAGGAAAGCTTAATGAAAGAATATTTGAAATATTTGAAAATGCTGATTTGATACTTCATGCAGGAGATATCACTTCACAAAAGGTACTGGATGAATTATCTCAAATTGCACCAGTTACAGCAGTCTTGGGAAACAAGGATAAATTGGATTTGAACAAATACGAAATAATTGAGGTCAATGAAAACAGGATTATTCTTCTTCATGGACATCAGACTGATGACCTGTATGAATTTGGCGTTAAGAATGATGCGGATATTGTTGTAAGCGGACATACCCACACTCCAAATTTTGAAAAGGTCAATGACATATATCTGATTAATCCTGGAAGAGCATCAAAATCAGTAGCAATTTTAAAGATAGAAAAAGAAATAGAAGTTAATTTTTTTGAAATTCAATAGTTAAGATTATTTTTAACCTCTTCTGTAGCCCGTCTTACAATTTCGGCTGCATCTTTAAACTTGTTTTCTTCATAATCATTCATATGAATCGGAACAATCATTGCAACTCCTTTTTTGGATAAAACTACAGGAACACCTAAAGAAACACCCTGAACACCAGCAATTTCGCCATTCAAATAAGAGCTGACTGTCAAAATTTTATGGCTGTCAGTGATAATGGTTGAAATTATATTTGAAATGGCAAATGCAGGACCGTATTCAGTTGCACCTTTTTTAGAGATGATAGTATTTCCGGCTTTTCTGAGACGATTAATAAGTCTGGGAATATCCATATCCACAGACTGTACAAAATATTTCAATGGAATACCCCCGATAGTGGTAGAACTTAACAGAGGAACCATATGATCTCCATGTTCACCTATAACCCTTGTGTGGACTTCTGAACTGTTAATGTCTATCTGATTTGCAAAATATGCTTTAAGCCTTAAGGAATCCAAGTGGTTTCCAATTCCAATGACTTTGCTTTTCTTAAATCCTGATGCTTCAAGAGCTATTGTCGTCATGACATCAACTGGATTGGTTGCAATCAGTATAATGGAATCCGGAGCATAAATTGCGATTTTTTCTGCATAGTTTCTGACAATTTCCGCATTCGGAATGGCCAAATCCATTCTGGTCATTCCTTCCTTTCTCGGAGTTCCGGCTGAAATCAGTACAATATTGGAATTTTTAATATCTTCAAAATTTGTTGAAGGAGTTAATCTACAGTCAATATCTTCCGCTGCCAGTGCATCATACATGTCAAAGGATTCACCTTTAGCCTTTTCAATACTTCCTTCTCTGGCAAATAACACTATTTCATCTACTGTATCCGCCCTTGCCAAGGTGAATGCTACATTTTTTCCGATTACACCGGTTGAACCTAAAATACTTACTTTTACCATAGTTATATTTTGGTTTTTGATATAAAAATAATTTTCTAACTTTGAAAAAATATTGAACAAAAAACTGTAATCAAAATATTCCTTAATTATTTTATAATTTAATAAATTAAATCTACATCTCATCAAATTATCCGAAGAATATTAAGAGAAAATAGTTTTAAAAAAAATGGAAATTGACTATTTATGTTGTTTAAATAGCCAATTTCTAACCGAATCAAGTTTATATGCATAATCAAAAGAAGACATATGTTCACTTGAGCCCATAGGATTATCAGAAGAATTTGTTGTAACAGTACCTGATTTAAAAGATATGAAATTTATGTTGTTATTCTGATTTAACATTTCATTTACTTTATCATTATTATCCTTTGATTGGGCATCTAAATCTTCTAGAATGCCATATTTTACATTTTTTGAATTCAACATTTCAATGACTTCTTTTTGACCAGCAGATGCTTTATCATCCCCGTTTGAAACAATATAAATAAATTTTTGTGAATCTAACTTGTCAAGTTCATTAATGTCCCATTGACATGAAACAAACAGTTCTGCTGCAAACAAATTGGGATATGTACTTGCCAGATAAAGCATGGTCATACCACCCATAGACTGGCCAGTACCATAGATTTTATTTGTATCAACAGAATAAGTGGATGAGACGTTGTCTATTAGGTTTTTGGTTGCATTTAAATAATCCGTTTTAACATATCCGTTCATATCATCTATTATTACTTCACTATATGTTGGAACTAGGACGATACATTCATTTTGAGTATCATTAGCCCATATTACTCCACCATATCCCTGTTTCAAAGAATCAGATGCTTCTTTACCTGTTAAACTTGAATCTGCAATAAATACAACAAGAGGATATTTTTTTGGAAGGATTGTAATTATCCGGCAAGTAAATATTATATGGGATTTCCAGGTTGGTCTGAGAATCATTAAATGTATTCTGTACATATTTACTTTCAACATTATTTAAAATACTGTCTAAATTTGAATCGGCACTGTAAACCGTGCAAAACAACAGAAACATTGAAATAATGCTTAGAGCAAAGATAATTTTTTTACTCATAATTATATAACAGAATATTATTTAATATATTATTTTATACAACATTACATTTTGAATATTTAATCTGGAAAATGCAAAACTCTTCCAAATCATAATAAGTTTTTGTTTGACTGCCTAAAGCAGATTTTATCAAACAATTAATACGGAGAAATTTTAATTTTATTTATCTTGAATTATTTCACTACAAAACTGCAGCGATGAAATTTCCGAAAGGTATGCTGACGTACTCCTCCAAAACACCGGCAATTATCATGATGACAAAAGCAAGAACAAATATGGCCAATGACTGATAGAGCATCCTTTTATTTATTCTGAGAGAGTTTCTGATTTTTCCTTCAGCCAATTGTTGGGAAGGATTGAAAAAATCTTTAATTGTCCTTACAATGAAATAGAATAGCAAAAATCCGGCAAAACTATTTAAAATAGTAGCTAAATCTTCAAAAAATCCATGAAGACATGTCAGTTTAATAAACAGGAAGGGGTCGCCACATGCAAGTTCAGTAGCTCTTGTAGTAATGCCCGACAATCCGATGTTAAGGGTCATGTCATATATGGGCCCATAACATAGAAATACTGATTCCAGATAGCTCTGCACATTGATATAACAGTTAATGAAAATAATCTCCATCATGTCATCAAATGAAAATAAGGTTTGCTGAGAAAGATATTCAAAATCCACCAATTCCTCAGGAGTGAATATGATATCTGCTATAAAATACCCTCCAATCCAGCAAAATACTGCAAATAATAAAGTAATAAGAAACAAATACTTATGCTCAACAAAAGCACTTTTTACATATTCGTAATAAGTATTGAAAAATGACATTATTTATTAGTTTATAATTACATATTATAAATATGTATAAAAATTCAAAGTGATAATATGAATAAAACTTATATTTTCGGACACAAAAGTCCAGATACTGATACAATCACATCCAGTCTGGTGATGTGTGAATTGGAAAAACAGCTTGGAAATGAAAATGCTGTTGCATGCAGATTAGGTAACATCAACAAAGAAACAGAATTTGTTTTAAACTATTTGGATATTGAAGCTCCTGAACTAATCGAATCATTGGATGAAGGCAGCGATGTTATTTTGGTAGACCACAACAGCCCTTCCGAATCCGTTGACAATTTGGAAAACATGAACATCAAGAAAGTAGTGGATCACCACAAACTCGCTCTTGAAACATCCTATCCATTATTCTACAGAGCAGAAGCTGTAGGATGTACAGAAACAATATTATGCAAATTATTTAATGAAAACAATATTGAAATTCAACCAAAAATTGCTCATTTAATGCTGTCTGCAATTATCTCCGATACATTACTCCTTAAATCACCGACCACAACTGACGATGACAGGAAAGCTGTGGAATACTTGGCTGAAATTGCTGGTGTTGACTATGAGGAGTACGGTTTGGAAATGCTAAAAGCAGGTACTGACCTTTCAAGTTTCTCCATTGATGAGATTTTGGCTCTCGATGCAAAGCAAATTGATTTCAAGGATGTCAAATCTATTGTAAATCAGGTCAATACAGCCAGCATCCCTGATGTTTTAGCTATGAAAGATGATCTTGAAGCAGGTATTGAAAAAATCATTGAAAAAGAGGATTTGGATTTATTCATGCTTTTAATAACCGATATCGTTAACAGCAATTCACAAGTAATTGTTTTAGGTAAGGATGCTGCTTTAGTAGAAAAAGCTTACGGAGTCAAACTGGAAGACAACACTGCCCTTTTGGAAGGAGTAGTTTCACGTAAAAAACAAGTCGTTCCTATAATGACTGAAAATGCTTAAGTGAGTTTCAAAAACTCACAAACATTTCTTTTTTTAAAATAATTTTTCAAACAAATCATCATTGCTTTTATAGAAAGTCAGATAGTCCATTATCATAGGGGGTGCCTGAAGAACTGACACGGCATTTTTCATGGAAAGATATACAGTTTCAGCACCGTTTTCTATGGCGATTCTCAAAATATCAGGCAAATTTAGAAAACTTTCATCATCAAGTATACATGCATTTGATGGAATCGCTTCATCATTATTCAAACTTTCAATTGCTGCAAGCAACGGCACTTTAAATTGAGTAGTCATACCACTACCTGTCAAATTATCAAGTGTTATTTCATAATTTATGTCATCAAAATTATTCCTGATTTCATTTTCGATTTGTGAAGGAGAAACCTTAAGCCCATCGGATTTTTTAATGGATAACTTGTAAATATCAATCTGATTGTCCTGACTGTTGGCCACAAAGAGAACTTCACCTTCAGACAATTCTTCATCAGCGAAAAATTCACCCACTTCCTTTACAGGAGTTTCATCCTCTTCTTCTGGTAATTCAATCTCTTCCTGTGAATTTGCATCCCCTTCAGAGCCGTTTAACTCTTTAAGCAAATCAATAATTTCATCATTCTGTTTAACAATTCTTTCGTTAAGTTTGATTAGCTTATCCAATTTTTCTTCACTCATCAAATCGCCCACACAAAAAATTTATACTTAATATATGTTCAATTAAATATAAGTATTTTAAAAAGAAAAATCAAAATTGAAAGTATAAGCGGAGATTTAAAAATGGATAAAAAAGTAAAAATTGTCATAATTGCAATATTACTAGCTGTAATCTGTTCAATTTTTCTTTATGGCAATAATCAACACAATACTTTTAACCAAACTGCAGACCATTGGGAAAATGACTATGGAACGGTGGACAAGTATATTCTTGGAAATAATAATTCAAGTACGGAAATGGTTCTAATTGCAGGTATTCATCCGAGGGAAAAATTAGCTATTGAACCTGAAATCGAAGCTGCAAGACAATTTGCATCAAATCATGACGTTAGGTTTATAGTTTATCATGTGAAGGTAACGAACAACCCGACAGATTATCAGGCAAGCCGTGAACAGGGCGAAAGTCTGGTACATGATTTTATTGTTCCCGACATCAGCAATACCCATGCACAATCAGTAATCATCAGTCATTCACATGTAAAAGGTTATGGTGAAGGATTTTACCTGGCTACGCCCGAAATGGACAAAGCATCTGTTGACATTGCCAGCAAAATAGCAAAATCAAGTGATTTCAATTACTTCCCAAGAAACGTTTCAAAGCCTGTTGAAGCGACATCTGCAATACTCGTTTCAAATCCGATAGCCCAGGCAGGTTATCCTACATTCGTTTATGAAATACCTGAAGACATTACAGATCATGACTCAACAAACAAGGCTATTGAACTCTTTGACTTGATGTATAATATAGTTAAAAAATAGAAATGCAATGGTCCGGCCATTACATTTTATTTCTTATTTTTTAAAAAACACTAAATTTTAATAATTCAAAAAACAAATATAAAGATACTATAAAGGGATTGTTTAAAATGTTAAGTATTAATCAATGTTATTTGGATTTCGTTAATAAAATTCTAAAAGAAGGAAAGGAAACTTATAAGGACAGCAACCATCATTTAAAGGAAAGTTTAGGAAACTTCTATATAATAGATGACCCTCTAGACTTGAAATTCAGGGCAAAATATCAAAACTACACCACAGACATGATGCTTTCAGACATCAAATCAGGAAGGTTTGACATTGAAGGCTGTCCAATTAAAAGCGATGCGCTATATGAATACGTTAGGTCAGTTGAAGACCCTGAAATTATCAACAACACCCAGGGATTCGTATACACATATCCTAATCGTATCTTTGCACATTTCGATGTGGATCAGTTTGAAAGCATGAAAAAAAGAATTCTTACTGCAACCGGATCAAACCGTGCAGTAGCGGTAACAATAAACCCTATAGAGGATGCTGAAGAGGAAGACATTCCATGTTTGCAATTCCTGCAATGCCTTGTACGTGACAATGAATTAACAATCCACTGTATATTCAGAAGCAATGACATTTTCGGAGCATTCTATTCAAACATGTTCTTCATTGCTTATCTCGGAATAAAAATGAAAGACGAAGTCAATGAACAGATAGTGGGTGAAAAACTGAACTTTGGAGGAGTCCATTACCACTCCACATCAGGCCATATCTATAATACTGACTTAAAAGCAGCCCGTAAATTAATAGCTAGCAACAAATAGCTATTAAACTTTCTTTTTTTTAAAAAAAAATTAGCGTTTTATATGTTGATTTGGATTTAAAAAATCATCTAAAAAGACCAGTAACTCATCATCATTAACCATATCTTCTAAAGTAATAAACTCGTAAGTATCCAAAATAGGTTTGGTTAAGTTTTTACCTACCTTAATGCGCAAAATATATTCTTCAGTAAGCAGATGTTCAATGAAATCATGTGGAGTTGTAAATTCCCTTTCAACATTTGAAACCATAACATCATCTATAAGATAACAGTTTTCCAATCCGAATTTCTCAATGAAATTATCGCAGGCCTGCTTATAGTAAACTCTAGGTCCTTCATGGACTTTAACATTATTCAATTTGGATACTGCCAATTCAAGCAATATTATTGCACAGGATTCTTCATCTGTCCAGTAATCGTTCTGAAAAACCAGAAAATCATTTTTATTCAATATTTTTCTTAAGGAATCAGATGTCTTTTTAATTTGAGGGTGTAGAGTATCTAGAGGTATTTCCGGAATATCAAATTTTATGGCTATAATATTGCTTTCACGACTTTTAAATTCATTTAGAATACTGTCTTTATCCAGTTTTTTATTTAACTGGACGAAATACTGTTCTTTTTTATTGGAATTCAGGTAATTGCGGGCGGACTGTATGAACTGTGAAAACTTGTCTAATCTTAAAGCCGCACCAACATTTCTGTTCTTATCTGTAGGATCTATACAGATTAATGGATCCTTAAAGTTTTTGGCTGTACCATATTCCATTAAATCAATGACGTGACCAAATTTCCATTCACTAGCTTCTTTTAGAGTATTTTCAAAAGTTCCGTATTGTATTATCAGCAATTCGCATAAATAACCTGCAAATCCTCCAACCTTAAATTCAGAACCGTAAGTTCCTGTCATGTCCATGAATCTTTTCAAAAGAAGGACTTCCTCATTTTGACCTTCAGCCAAATTGGCCTGAACATATTTGGTATGTAAAATAGTCCTGTCTACTGCAGACTTGAGCTGACTTCCGTCATCTATCCTATAGCATGGGACAAAATCAACATCAAATCCTTCAATTTCAGTCGTGACATAAGGATGGGATGCAAACTGATGATAAGGAGTTGCTTTGAATGCATCACAACATTGATGAGCCAAATCAAGGCCACTCTGTTTTAAATCATTCTTATCAGTGGTTAATGGAAAAGCCATAAAAATATCAATGTCTGATTTGCCTCTCAGATATGTCTTTTTGGCAACGGAACCTACAAGAACAGCTTCTGCATCGATATTATCAAGATAACATTTATCATTTAAAAATTTCAGAAGCTTTTCAGAAACTTCCCTGACTTTATCTTTTTCTTCTGGTGTTGGTTTTATTTCTTCCAAAATTAGCTTATAATCCATTAAATCACAGTTTAAATTCTATTAAGTCTTCATATATTGGTCCTGCAGGGGTTAAAGTACTTTTCTTTAATACTATACTTATGACATCCATTGAACCTATTTCAACATTTTCAAATGATTCTATAGTACTTTTAACTTTATTTTTACCCTTTGCTGACCTCATGCGCCCGATTGTCAGGTGTGATGAGAATTTTTTGTCCAAATCAAAGCCCAAAGAATTGAACTGCTTATCCAGTTTATCGTGCAATTCCTTCAGGACTTGGTCTTCATCAAGACCTACCCAGATTACCTTTATGCGATTCTTGTTTGGAAAGGCTCCACAGCCCTTTATTTTAATGTCAAATGAATTGAAATTCTTTACCACATTTTCTATTTTTTCAGCAAGAACATCTATTCCTTCAGTATCGATATCCCCGAAGAATTTCAATGTGAAATGCAGATTCTGCAAATCAACATATTTGATATTTGCATCGATTTTCTTAAATTCACGAATAATCTTATTTATTTTAGGCTTTAAATCATCATCCAGGTCAATTGCAAGAAATGCTCTGATTTGTGACATCAATATTCCTCATTGTTCTATAATTGTTTCGTCAATAGCTATACCAAAGTGTCTTGCACTTTTTTCAATGTATACTTTTACCTTATCTCCAGGCTTTGCATCAGCTACGGATAAAGGTTTGTTATCGCCATCGACAATTCTTATTGTTTCTGCATTTTGCAGTAATGTTCTGATTGTTTTGCCTTCATATTCAGCTTCAATCAATATCAATGGTCTTCTCTCGATTTTGCTTCTTCCGACATATGCTGTACGGGTTTCACCTTCAGTATTTACAATCAATACTTCATCTCCTGCAACAAGTTCAGATAAATATCTTGTTTTGTTTCCAGGAACCATTACATATGCCTGTACCGGGCCGGCGTTAACTCTGAACGGTCTTGAAGCTACATATTCACTTTCCAATGATTCTGAGTGAACCAAAAATAGGGATTTTGAATAGGATCCGATTAACATTCCTTCTCCAGGCACCATCATGTCAGTAGTGTCGATACATACCCTGTCGCCTGAACCTAAGGATTTGACATTGGTGATTGTAGCTGTTTTCAATTCATATTTGACTTTGGATGCATCATCAACTTCCTGTGCAATTTCCTTAATCTGTGCAAAGTCATTTGCTTCAAATATTACACCATCAGTACCATGTTCCAAAGTCTCTAAAGCTAATTTTGAACCATCCTTATCGGCTACTGCAGCGATGATATTTACATCCACTTTTTGAAGGTCAGCTATAATATTTTCCAATGGAATTACTGTCCAATCAGTTCCCACAAGGATAATATAATCAACGATTGGTCCTAATTTTACTGCCAGTTGTTCATGTAATTTGTCAGTGATTTTGATGTATGCACAAACAGTTTTACCTTCTCCTTTAGCTTTTTTGGCATCGGCCAAATCTTTGGAGTCAGATAAATTTTCACTTAAATCAATTGCCCCGTCTCCTTCACCATCTATTCCAACAAGATAGATGTCAGCATCTTCTTCGGTAGAAATAATGTTTACGTTTCCTAGCTTGCGAATTTTATCGCCATATTCCAAATCCAGGACATAACTGATTCCTGATTCAAGTGCAGTCGTTATCATTTCTTTTCTATCATCCCATGGGAGGTCCGGAGTCATTATCCAAGCGAATTTATTTTGCATTAAATCACCTTATTCTAAGAATTTTAAAGCTTCTTCTACATCTAAATCATGATGGACTACTTCTGAAATAGCCCTTGTAATTTTTCCAGGATTTTCAGCTTGGAAAAGATTACGTCCAAATGCTACACCTGCTCCGCCAACACTTAAAGAATCCTTTACCATAGTCAACAATTCTTCATCGGTGTCTACTTTTGGTCCTCCTGCAATAACTACAGGCACAAGTGCACCTTCAACAACTTCTTTAAATGAGTCAGGGTCACCGGTATAATTTGTTTTTACGATGTCTACTCCCAATTCTGAACCTACACGAGCAGCATGTTTTACAAATTCCACATCCATTTCATTTTCCACTTTTTGACCACGTGGGTACATCATTGCCAAAAGAGGAATGCCCCAGTAGTCACAGGTTTCAGCTATTCCTCCTAACTCCTGCAACATTTCACTTTCGGTAGCGCTTCCAAGGTTTACATGGACTGAAACTGCATCTGCACCTAACTGGATTGCCTTTTCGACTGATGTTACAGTTACCTTATTGTTTGGGTCTGGTGCAAGGGAAGTACTTGCTGATAAGTGTACAATAAGACCGATATCCTTACCGTATCCTCTGTGACCTCTTTGAACAATTCCTTTGTGCATTAAAATTGCATCTGCTCCTCCTTGGGAAATTTCTTCAACAGTATCATCAATATTGATTATTCCTTTAATAGGTCCGCTTGAAACACCATGATCCATTGGTGCAATAACTGTTCTGCCGGTATTCCTATTAAAAATCCTTTCTAAACGAATTTTTTTACCAATCATTATATTACCTTCTATAAAAAATAACATTATATACTATATTTGTGATGTTATATATAGTTTGATTGTCAATTTTTGTACTTTATTAGTTAAAATATTATTTTTTTGGCATAGGTGTCCATAAATCAAATTCTTTAATTTGGGGCGGAATGCCACTGTCCTTATATGAATCCAGAAATCCATCTACAGATTTATAATCGCCAGCAACTTCAGAAATTGAATTATAAAATTCCACCAAACCTCTATTTCTAATAATGGTGTATTTTGGTTTGAATGTAGATGACCATATATAAAACACCTTAAAAACAGTGTCCGGATGATATCCCCCACCCAGATCAATAGCTAGAATGTCACATTTTTGAATTAACTTAAAAACTTCCGATAACGTATCATGAAGCCTTACATCTGCATTGATGAAGGTTAAATCAAGTTTATCCATTTCATTTTTTGCTTCAGGAGAATTATCGATAGCTATCAGGTCAACATCATTTTCCAAAATGACTTTTGAAGTGTTGCCTGTATGGCATCCGAGCTCTATTACAGTATCTCCATCATTTATAACTTCCCGGATTTGCCTTCTGTAATCATTGACATCATAGCATAATTTTATCATGGTTGCCCCTTTGTGTATAGTTTATCTATATTCATCCCTTCAATGTTTAATTCTTTTAAGATACTTTCATTATATGCAAAGGCAAATACTGTATTTCCAAGCATTGCCATGGAAGCACCTAAAATATCATCACAGGAATTAAAATAATTGACTAAAGATTTGACCTCACTTGTCATTAGTTTTGTATTTTGGGAAAACTCCAGGGAAAGTTTTAAAAAGCTGTCAACAGAGGAATCCTTACCAAATTTCTCCAGACATTCATGACCATTGGCGGAAATTATCCTTTTATGTTCAGGATCCCGAATAATTGAAGCCGTATCAATCTCTCCAAAAAATTTGGTGGCCACATATAAATCCTCTTCAAAGGATTTGATTTTACCGACTCCCGGAGCACCTGGCAGAGTCCTAAAAACCAGTCCGGAACCAGTCTGTGCTATAACATCACCTAAGCCCCCACCCAGTGAAACTTCAGCCTTATGGGCAATCTGGCCACATTCATTATCCGAATATCCGCAGTCAAAAAATTCATTTAAAGCCAACGATAAGCTTAAAGCGGAAGCGGCTGATGTTCCAAAGCCCGCTCCGATGGGAAACTGAATGTCCTGAGTTATTTCAAAGGCATCATCAATTTCAAAATACTTTAATACTTCATTTATTACAATATCTGAACCCTGATTGAAGTTTATATTAAATTCGGAGGAATCACTTAACGTAGTTTTGACTCCCCTGTCAAGTAAAAATCCGGCACCGCAAGATCCATTTTTCAGAGGATCCTCATTGTTTTCTATGCTGAAAAACCCCGTAATATGTGCAGGTATAAAAACAGAAGTACTCATAATAAAAAATATGGTGGTGATTAATAATAAATTTGTTCATTACAGGGAAGAATATTCTTCATCGGAAACTTCTTCACACCATTCATTTTGACAATTAACACCCGGAACTTCAACGGCAATGTGTGTGAATTCACTGTCTTTGCTTGCCCCATGCCAATGCTTTACATTTGGAGGAATGGATACAACATCACCAGGCTTTAATTTTTGAGCGGTTTTGCCTTCTTCCTGATACCATCCTTCACCTTTTGTTACAAGCAAAATTTGACCGCCATTTTCATCTGCATGATGTATATGCCAGTTATTTCTACATCCTGGCTCAAAAGTGACATTTGCAACCATCACTTCACCGACCTGAGCCAAAATATTTAGATAACTATCTCCAATGAAAAATTCACCAAAAGGATTTGCTTCACCTTTTCCAAAAATAATATCTTCAGACATTATTCGCCCACCCAATGAGCTACACTGTCTCTTGCATCATAAACATTGGCTCCGGGAATGGATAATCCATTTTTAATGTCTGCACCTTCACAGAGTTTATCCAAATCCCTTTGAGAAGATCCGAATCCTGATCCTTCATGAGTAACAAAGGGCTTTACTGTTTTTCCAGTGAAGTCCAACTGTTCCAGCTGAGTCCACATAGGCATTGGAAGAGTCCCCCACCAGTTGGGAAAACCTATGAAAATTGTGTCATATTCACTGATATCTGTTAATGCATCTTTGATTTCAGGCCTTGCATCATCATCTTTTTCCTTTTGGGCAACATCAATGCACTTCATATAATCTGCAGGATATTCATTTACCGGTTCTACCTTAAATAAATCGGCTGAAGCCTCATCCCGAATGTATTCTGCAATAACTTCAGTATTTCCTTTTTCTATGTTTTTCAATACTCCGCCAAAGTAGTTTTCACCTGCACGGGAAAAATAAATCACTAAACTTTTTGACATTTATAATCACCTTTAACTCTAAACATATATCTGAGTCAAATAGTATATAAATGTTGCGATACACAACAATTAATTTATTGAAAAAAATAATAGAATAATAAAATTATTCTTTAATAGATTTAGCCAGCTCTACACCTTTGTTAAATGCTTCTTGTAAAACATCTTCATCCGGAACAAAAGTGACATCCAATGTATCAGTAACATTAAATCCGGCAGCTTCCAAATCAGTTTGGAGTTTTTTGACAGCTCCTCCACCCCAACCTTTTGATGAAAAGATTAAAGCATTTTTATTGCTGGTGGTTCCTGCGAAGTTAACGCAATCAAGCCAGTACATCATATTACCAATACGAGGGAAAGGCTTGTTCATCATGGTAGGAGCACCTAATGCAATAGCCTTACTGTCAAGGATATCTGTGATAACATCATCCGGGCCATCATGCTGCATAAAGTACATTGCAACATCAACGCCCTCACTGGCAATGCCTTCTGCAATTTGGAAAGCTAATTTTTCAGTTGAATGGTGCATTGTATCATAAATAACAGTGATCTTATCCTTACATACACCTGAACCCCATTTAGCATATAAATCTACAATAAAACCAGGGTTTTTCCAGATTTGACCATGACAAGGAGCAATCATTTTGATTTGGTCTACGATTCCGTTATCGGTCAATTCCTGCAATTTCATCCTAAGCATTGGAGAGCCTAAAGTTACAAGGTTTGCATAATACTTTTGAGCTTCTTTTTCTAAGATATCCAAAGAGTAATCTTCATCAAATCTTTTTGAATGACAGACATGCTGACCGAATGCATCATTTGAGAATAGAATACCCTCTTCCACTAAAAATGTAAACATGCTGTCTGGCCAGTGCAACATTGGAGCGGAAACAAATGCGAGAGTTCTTCCACCAATATCCAATTCATCCCCAGTCTGAACAGTATTGATTTCCAAGTCTCCGAAATTGTGATATTGCTGTTCTAAAAATTTTGCACAGTTAGGAGAAGCATAGATTTCAGCTTCAGGATTATATTTATCAATTGTTTCTCTCAAATGCGTGGAATGGTCCATTTCAGAGTGGTTTTGTACAAATACATCAATTTTAATGTCTTTTCCTTCTTGGTCAAATGCATCTTCGATTCTTGCATATAATTGATTGTCTAATCCGCCATATACATTGTCAATCAAAACGGTTTTTTCTTCCCCAAATACTAAGTATGCATTGTAGGTAGTTCCTGGAATTCCATATCCGTGGAAAGTTCTGCTGTTCCAATGAAGAGCACCAACCCAGTAAACACCTTCTGCAATTTTTGCGGCTTTAGCTTTCATAATAAATATCTCCTAAAAAATTTCAGTTAATAAAGAATATATCTTTATTTCTATATAAAATTAAGTTTAAAAAAAAGAGTCTGTAAAATTTTATAGGCCTATTTGATTTTTAGATGTTTTTCAGTCCAATTTTTCATTTGATAGTCTAAAAATGTTAGAATTCCATTTTTAGTTTTGTATAATTTCTTTATTATTTCTGGATTGGTTTGTCTGTAG
>NZ_JAZTXC010000185.1:0-3519 GCF_045636185.1 Methanobrevibacter sp.
TAGCATGGGGGTTATACCTGGTCTCGTTTCGATCCCAGTAGTGAAGTCCTTTTGTGTTTTGTTTGTGTACTATGGTTTTCTATGGGAATTTCATTTCGCTGCAAGCTTTCTATATATACAAACCTTATCACTTACTTATTATTTTTATTTCATTTTCATAATATAATGAGTATTGCGGTCATAGCATGGGGGTTATACCTGGTCTCGTTTCGATCCCAGTAGTGAAGTCCTTTTGTGTTTTGTTTGTGTACTATGGTTTTCTATGGGAATTTCATTTCGCTGCAAGCTCATTATATTCATAATTACTTTTAAATATCATTTTTTACATAATATTATTGTCATATCATTTTTGACTAATATTTAATTAACTTTTTTATGAGAAAGTTTTTTTTTACTTGCTGTGATTAAAAAATAGTTAATATTGGATAGGCTGCCCGTTTCGAGGGTTACTCGAGGAGCTAAGGGTAATCTAGCAATGATTCAAGAGAGTTAGTATACGGGCAACAGACTTTTAAAATGATTTTATTTTATTAAATAAGTCTATTTTTTATAGTAAAAGAAATATTATAATGGGACATCACTTTTTGCAAGATATAACCATGATAATATTGTGCCTATGCCGAAAACAATTATTAAAATTAAAATTGGCACAATTAATCCAGTTGAATAGTTATATATTTCTCCAGAAGATATTATGAAAGGACTTATCCAAGGACAATATGGTGCATATGGCCGTTGGTATGCAATCATATTTATCATGAATGCAACTACACCACAGATGATTCCTGGAATAATGTTTTTCATTACCATACCAATGAAAACAAATGGAGACATTGATAGGAACAATAAAAATCCTCCCATTAATATTCTTAAATAATATTCAACTGCTATGCTTAAGCTTATGCCTTCCACCCCTCCTAAAATGGAACAGATGCAACATGTAATGAATGATGTTGTAACCAAAATTAAAATCCATATAAGGAACATTAAGAATTTACCACATAAATATTTCTTTCGTGACACCGGTCGAGTCAATATTGATTTGAGGGTGTGTTCAGTGTATTCTCTTCCAAATAAATAAGATACAATAATACAAAAAAGAAATACGGCTAAAACTGCATTCATATACATATTCAAATTTGTCAAATACGAACTAAAAAGAAGAACCCTGTTTGGGTCAAGGGCATGAATGTAAAATGCACTGATGAACATGAATATAGGTAATGCGATTCCACTGAGTAAACTGATATAGAACAGCTTTGACCTTTTTATTTTTAAAAATTCCATTCTTATAAAAGTTAACATTATTTAACACCTATTCAATCAGATTAACGAAATATTCTTCAAGGTTTTCACCAGTTAAAGCTTGTTTATAAACTTTTAATCCTTGTTTTACAAATTCTTCATTGATTTCGGCACGTTTGTCTAAATCGGTGAATATTCTTAGAAATTCGTATCCATCAATATTTTTAATTTCAAAATCGTTATTATTAAAACCAAGTTTCATTAAAATTTCAGTCGCTAATTTGTAATCTGATACTTCAAAATCAACATAATTGCTTAATTTCTCATGAAGATTATCCATAGAGATTTCTTCAACCAATTTCCCCTCATCAATTATTCCGATTATATCTGAATATGCTCTATTTCACTAAGAATGTGGCTTGAGATAAATATTGTCATATCATATTCATTTACTAAATCCTTAAACAATTTTCTCATATCTTGAATTCCAACTGGATCCAGGCCATTTATCGGTTCGTCCATAATTAAAAGTTCGGGGAAATCCATAATTGCGGCAGCAATGCCTAATCTTTGTTTCATACCTAATGAATAATGTTTAACTAATTTTTTGTTTTCATTATCTAGTGAAACAATTTTTAAGGCCTTTTTAACATTTTTTTCACTGTAATTTCCTCTAAGTTCTGCCAATATTCGAAGATTTTCAAATCCAGTTAGATTATAGTAAAAACCGGGAGTTTCTATTATGGAACCGATTCTTGAATATACTTGAGGATTATCTTTTGAGTCAGCACCAAATAATCTAACTTCTCCATCACTAGGTCTTGTTAAATCTAAAATAATGCTCATGGTAGTTGTTTTTCCAGCACCATTTTTACCTAAAAGTCCATAAATTTTTCCTTTTTCAACTTTTATGTTCACTGAATCAAGAACTATCTGATTTTTATATTTTTTAGTTAAATTTTTAGTTTCAATTATATAATTGCTCATAAAAATAAATCCTAATGTTAATTGCTATATTTTTTTGTTAATGGGGTTAAAAAATATATTAAACCTTTAATACTTTTTCTTATTTTAATTTTTTAAAAAGTTTTCTGCGTTTTTGCACAAAGTCACACTTCAAAAATATTTATTATTAATGAACTTGATATAATAAACTATAAAATTCTTTGGGGATTATGTATGAATGATCGTGTTAAAATTGCTCATGAGTTTGCAAATGCTATTAATTCTGATAAGATAGTTAGAATTATATTGTTTGGTTCTGTTGCTCGGGGTGATGATGGAAAAGATTCTGATATTGATATTTTAATCGTTTCTGATTATTGGGAGGAAATTGATTCAATTATTACTGATGTAGTTGGTGATATTGTTTTAGACCAACAGGAATTAATTTCTCCACATATTATGTCAGTAGACAGATTTAACAACACAAAGGATTATTCATTTTTAACTAATGTGCTTGAGGAGGGTGTTGTACTTGTCTGAAGTGGATGAATTTATTTCAAAAGCAAATGATAAGTTAATCTCAAGCAAAATCCTTTTCGACAATCAGCAGTATGCTACATCTGTTAGTGCAGCTTATTATTGCATGTTTTTAACTGCTAAAGCATTATTAATTAAAAAAGAGCATTATCCTAAATCTCATGAAGGTTTAATCTCCTTATTTGGTCAAGTGTATGTAAATCAAGGTGATTTTGATAGAAATATAGCTAAATATCTTGCACGTGCTCAATCTTTACGTGAAGATGCTGATTATGATGCTGTTGATGGGATTACAGAAAGTATTGCAAAATTATGGATAAATAATGCCGAAGAATTTATGGAAGAGTCCAAACGTTTTATATAAATAAAATCATGTTTTAATTTTTTCCTATCTTTTAAAATAGACATTCCTAATTACCGTAAATATTTTAATGTTAATGTCTGTAATAGTATAGTGTGGGAGCTAAAAGTATATTATATTTTGTATATTATACGGGTAAAATCCCTTTTAAGAAGTTTTTTAAATTAATAAATCAATATTTTTATTTTATTTTACATTTTAAGTTCAGATTGTCTTTTAGTTGGGCTCCAATATTCTTCTCATATCCTTCAAGTCATTATTTGTGATGAATTAGGTAAATAATCTGATGAGGGAAACTAATGTGATATAATGTTTTGGCAATAATTTTTAATTAGATTAATTAATAGACATTATATTGAAGATGTAATTAATAAGGATGATAAAATGAGTATTGATTTGACAGATATCGGAATTGAAGAAGGGCAGAAATA
>NZ_JAZTXC010000186.1:0-8291 GCF_045636185.1 Methanobrevibacter sp.
TTGATTCAAGTAAATCAACAAGTGGAACTGAAAATGTTGAATCAGAAAAATCTGTTACCACAACTGAACGTGATACAACTGCAGAAAGTAAATATAAAGGATTCAATGCTGAAGAACCTGTTGTTGTAACACAAACTGATGGTAACGAAGAAATTAATAATTCAAAAGTTACTGAAACATCAGAAAAAACTGATTCAATATCTGAAACAGGTGCAGAAGAACGTGAATCTTCTATTTCAGGAAATGATGATTCAACAAGATCTACAACACTTAGTCATACGGAAGAAAATACCAATGAAAAAGTATCTACGCATACAGGTACTGAAACCACACGTAGATTTGGTAATATTGGTATAACTACATCACAACAAATGTTACAACAAGAATTAGAAGTCAGAAAATATGATTTCTATAAAATGATTTACAAAGATATTGATTCAGTGTTATGTTTAAGCATATATTAATGCTAGAAAGGGTAAAATTATGAACAGATTAATTGGTGGGTTAATTCTTCTCAATTTAACTGCTATTTCACTTAATTTAAGTGCAGGCGAAGTTGATATTACTGATGAAGATGTTAAAAAACAATTAACAGATCTACGTGTTTTCATTGATGAAAATCGTGATTTCACAAAAGAATCCAAAAAAGGTTTGAAACCTGTTTTGGTGCAATATCGTTCAAGTGGCTCAAAATTTGATGGTATTGTTCAATGTAACTTATCTTTTAACACAGATGCGTTACATTTATCTATTGGTGGTAAAACCTTATTATCCAATGGAAAAACAATTGATATTTTAATCAATGTTGTATATGAATGGACAGAATACGTTGGTTATACAATTGATAGTGCAACACTTCTTGCACGTGAATCTATTGAATCAAATATTCCATCACCTGTGGTTGCCGATAGTGGTAAAGTGTTGGGTGTTAATTCATCAGGTGAATACGTATTAAAAGATGATGCAAAAGGCACACAATTGTATGAACATGCTATCACCATTAGTGGTATTGATGAAAATGAACAAGAATTAGATGTTACATTTTATATCTATTCTAAAAAAAGTGATGCATATACACTTGATGATTTAGGTAATGGTATATATAATGGACAAAATGGAATTGTTCAAATTTCTGCTGAAACAAATAATGGTGTATGGGCGTATAATCCATATTACTTATACATTGATAGTGGTGAAACTATCTATGTTTATTTAACAGATCAAATTACAAATGATGCCTATTTAACAAATCAATCTATCAATGACACCATTACACCACTTTAATATTTAAAAGAAAGGATTTAAAAAATTATGAAAATTACACAAGTTTATCAAATTGTTAATGATGCTCAAAAACAAATTTTAGGTGAAGATAGCATTGTTAAAGAAGATTTATCTAATGTTGTAAGCATTGGTGAATCAATTGCAAACATGAATTTATATGATAAATTCGTGGGTGCTTTAGTTAATAGAATTGCGAAAAATATTTTCTCAATTCGTGCATATTCAGGTCGTGCGCCAAAGGTTTTAATGGATTCATGGGAATTTGGATCTATCGTTCAAAAAGTGCATGGTAAACTTCCTGATGCTCAAGAAAATGAATCATGGGAATTACAGGATAATGAAACCTATAACCAAGATACATTCTATAAACCACAAATTAGTGTTAAATTATGGAATCACAAAACAACTTTTGAAATTCCACTTTCAATTGCCGAAGAACAATTAAAACAATCATTCTTAGGTGCAAGTGAAATGGCACGTTTCGTTGAGATGTTATTCCAAATGGTTGAAAATTCTTTAACACTTAAATTTGATGCTCTCATTATGAGAACAATCAATAATTTCATTGGTGCAACCATTTATGATGCTACATCAGGTAGTGTTGTTCAAAATACTACACGTTGCGTTAAACTTTTAACTGAATATAATACAATTCATGGTTTAACAGGTGGTGATGCTTTAACACAAGCAAAAGCATTATACGATAAGGATTTCTTACGTTATGTTGCATATAGAATGAAACAAGTTGCATCACGTATGGCAAACTATTCCACTTTATTCAACATTGGTGGAACAGAAAAACATACACCACGTGATTTATTAAGAATTGTATTATTAGATTATGTTGATGCAGGTGTTTCTGCTTTCTTACAATCTGATACATTCCATGAAGAATTGGTTAAACTTCCTGAGGCAGATGTTGTTGCATGTTGGCAAGGTAGTGGTGAAACATTTGCCTTAGCAGATGCATCTAAAATCCATGTTGAAATTCTTGATAAGACAGGCACAAAACGTGAAGTTGAACAAGCATATATCGCAGGTGTTATGTTTGATTTTGAAAGTTTAGGTGTAACTGCTTTCAACAAACGTGTGAAAACACACGTTAATGAACGTGCAGAATTTTATAACTATTGGTATAAAGAAGATGCAGGTTACTTTAATGATTACAATGAAAACTTTGTTGTATTCTTAGTTGCTTAATTCTTACATGCTAAATTAAAATAATGGTGGTAGGTGGTTACTTACCACCATTTTTTGTAGAAAGGAATTAAAATATGAGATTAACAATAAAATTAATGGTTGAATTTATTGCAGAAGATATATTTTCCAATAGTATGCAATTAACATTTGAAAATATTACTGATCTTGAAAAATGGAATATTCCATCACAAGATGTAAAAAAATTAGATTTACAAATTACACCATCAAATAAAACTTTGTCTGTATGGGTGGGAACATCATCAGGATCGGCAACATATACTTTATCAGATGCAAATATTGTAGATTGTTCAGAAAATCAAAGTTACATTATTTTCACATGTGACATACCATCAACACAATTAAATACCTTACTTTATTTTATTCAAGAAGGTTATATTGAAGTTAATCAAAAAGGTAAAACAACATTATTTGTTTTTAGACAAAATTCACCGAATAATTATCTTTCAAAAAACTTAATTAATATTGATGCAATTGATGGAAAATTTAACCAAACAATCGGATTAAAAAATATTAATGTTGATATAAAAGCATATAGTCGTAATTTTAATTATGTTTATATACCTATATTCAATAGATATTATTATGTTGATTCAATTGAATTTATCAGTGCAGATTATACACGATTGCATTTAAAAGAAGATGTTTTAATGTCATGGAAAACATTGATTCGTTTACAAAATGGATATATTTTAAGATCATCAAAAACTTCAGTAACAAATCCAAAATTGATTGATGATCGGTTTCCTACAACGAATATTCTTGAAGTTGATTATCTTATTCCACGTCCGACAACAACAGGATCTTTAGTTAATTGTTATTTGGATTTCTCAAATATAAGCAGAAATATACTTGTTACTACAAATAGTAGTTTAATATCAACACCACAAAATGCACCTGATTATCCACTTGGATTACCTGAAATTAATGGTGCAAAAGGTAATTATACACATTATTATTTAATGACAAGATCAACATTTAATACATTACGAAATGCAACATTTAATAATGATGTACCACTTTCATTTATTACATCTGCAATTTGGTTACCATTTAATACACAAAATATGGAAACAAATGTTTTTAAAATTGTAGCAAATAAATATGTAGTTGCAGGTGATTATGCTTTATATCACGATGTAAATAATGATGCAGGTCAATGGTTTCAACAAGATCCATCACAAACACCAAGTGATCCTTGGGTAAAAACAAGTGAATGTACATTATCTGCAAGCCCTTATTTTATAACAAATGATTTTGTATTCACAATCAATGATCCTGATTATTTATCATATGAGCCATATACAAATTATGAAATTTATGTGGCGTTTGTTGGTTGGGTATCAATTAATGCAAATCAATTAATTAACAAAAGAATTTTACTTTATTATTCAATAGATTTTGATACAGGAAATGCAACTGCATTTTTATACAATTATACCGATTATGAATTAATATGGTCGGGAACATGTTTATTTGGTTTTAAATTACCTATTACATCTTCCAATGCCGAAGAAATAACAAGAGAAAAACAAAACAATGCGTTAAATCTAACAATGGGTTTAGTAAGTGGATCATTAGCAGTTATAGGTGGAATTGCATCTGAAAATGTCGGCATACTTGCTAAAGGTGGTGTTGGTTTAACAAAATCAATCATTTCATATGCTAATGCAGAAAATACAATGTATAAACGTGGTGTAACTGCATTTGGAAGTAGTGAAAATGCATTACATGTTAATAGTGAATTAGTTATTAAAATATCTCACTATAATACCTTATTTAGTGATCAAACAATTTTTAATGCTATGAATGGTAAACCTTATAAAAAATATGAAGTTTTATCCAATCATATTGGATATTATATTGAAGTCCCGTATATTCATTTTGATCCTAAGGCATATAGTATTTATCAAGATGAAATTTCAGAAATTGTTGAATTATTGCATAATGGTGTGAATATTTGATATAATACATATGCGCTTATTAATAGTGCGTTTCTTCTTTGAATGGGGTGCATTGGGTTGTTGGTTATCCTGATGCACTTTTTATTTATTTTCAAAAGTTTTTTAAAAGTTGTTGACAGGTTGTTGAAAATATGCAATACTATAATTGCCAAAAGGCAGAAAGAAGAAAAAACCAAATGAAAACCACACAACAAATTTTAGAAAAAATTATCACAGATTTTGTTTACAATCTTAAAGAATCAAAAAGATACGTTAAACAAGCATCTGAAGATTTAAAAAATAATCACTATAATTCATATCAAGAAAACATGACTATGTGCGATCTTATGAACTCTAAAAATTGTGAATTAGCACAAATGTATGCGTTCATCAAAGAAATTAAAATAATGGTTGCATTTAATGAATTAGAAAAAATTGCATCAGAAGAATGGGGTGAATTTTAATATGAAAAAACCAAGATATCCAAACAGATATATTGTTTTTCATTCTGCTATTGGTGAGTTACCATTTAATACTCTAAAGGACGCAAGAAACTATGTAAAAAGAGTAGAGTGGCAATGTCCTCAATATGCTTTAAGTATTTATGATAGCAAAAATGAATGTTACATTTTCTAAAGGAAATATTATTATGAAAAAACTAACAATTAAAATTGGTGAAGAAGAACATCTTTATACAGGTGATGTTTCAATAGTCATTGGAAACCACTCTATAAAAATTCTTGAATTTGGTGAAGATCAGTCATGTAAAGAATCTGAAATTTTAAGAAATGGCGCAATTGTTACCATCAACAATTGGAAAGAAGATTAATATGGAAAAATACAGAATTAGATTAATTAAAATTGGAAAACCATCAAAATATAAATATAGTGTAATAAAAGTTGATGTTGATAAAAAACATAGATATTTCATTGTTCACACTAAAATATATCACCATGAATTAATTGAAACGATCAGATTTGATGATTGTGATTATATTGAAATCTTTAATGAAACTTCAGAATATGGAATGTTTACATTATCTACATCAGATAAACCAATAAAGGTGGTAAATCAGAAATGATTGAAAAAAGGCAGGTGAACTAATGAAAAACAATTATTATGATCCAAAACAAATTAAACCAAATACGATTATGAAATTTAAGTTAAGACCACGTGAAAATGGAAAAAACTATTTTATGAGAAAAAGGGGGGAAAAGATAATGCAAAAATTTATTCCAATTCATACAGGTTGTCAATATTATGATAAAGATAATAAAAAATGTTCACGTGATGGAAAAGGTTGTCATTTATTAACACCATGTATATTACAAAGAAAACAATTATTTCATTTAACTTATATTAGAAGAAAGGAAAAAAGATTATGAAGTATCCATTACAAAAAGAGATTGAACAAAATCTAAAAGAAAGCACCGATTATGTTGTTGAAACAATTAACATTCCAAAGGCGCATGAAATCGCAATCAAATATTATGATGCTATTAAACGTATTGAAAAAATATGTTCAGATAGAAAAAGGTATTAATACGAAAGGGGGAACTTATATGAAAATCAAAGTATTAAAAACCACAAAAACAACATCTGATGGAAGAACATTTACTTCCTATTTCACACCTGTAATGATCGTTGTAAAAGGCGAAGAAGATAAAGGTGAACAACGAAAAGGTTTAACATTAAATTTCAGTAAAGAATCTGAAAAAAAGTTACCTGTTAAATTCAATGGTGGCATTCTTGAATGTAAAGGTGAAGATGTTATTATGCCTTATGTTTACGAAATTAAACAAAAAGATGGTAAAGATGTTTATCCAAATGTTTACATTAAAGATTTTGATACCATCTCACCATTAAAACCTAAGAAAAACACGTGCCAATTCTTAGTTGATGAAGAAGAACAAGAAGAAACAATTATCGGTTAATTATTAAATCAATAAGGGTGTAGTGATATAATGTTGCTACACTCTTATTTGAAAGGAAAAACCATATGAATGTTAAAGGATTAAAAATTAATGATATTCTAAATATTGATTTAGATACTTTTAATAATTTAAATGAATCACAACTTCGTGCAATTACATCACGATTAGTTAGTGCAGGTAATAAACGTATTAGAAGATTAGAAGAACATAATATTAATTCCCCTGCATTACAGGGATTAGGCAAAAACAACAGATTTTCAACTAAATTATCTTCTGATGTTAAAAAAGGTAATCAAACAAATAAATTACGTGAAGAATTTGCACGTGCAAGATCATTTCTTGTTGCAGAAACTTCTACCATTAAAGGTTTTAATAAATATAAAGAAAGAACATATGAAAGATTATCAAAAGAAATGCACATTCCAAAAGAATCATTAAAAGATATTTTAGATGTTAATAAATTATTTGAAATACACCATAAACTTCAACAAAAAGGATTGATTTCTTCATATGCACATTCTAAAGGCAGTATTCAGGGAAGAAACCAAATTGCAGAAATGCTTTTAAGTAATCCAAATCTTACTGCAGAAGAAATTGAAAGATGGTATGAAGAAAATTATGAAGAAGTAAATAAAGATCAAGAAGAAACAGAAAATGAAACACCATCAACAAAGTTATGACATTTTTGAATTAAAAAATGAATTTGATGAATTATCTGATTTTAAAAAATATATTTCTACTCTTAAATATAAAGTCATTAATACAAATAAGAAAATATCATATTTAAACCTATCATGTGTAATAGATATTGAAGTATCATCATTTTATGACACTAATAAAGAAAAAGTCGGTTTAATGTATTGTTTCACATTAGGTATAAATGGAAGATCATATTTTGGTAGAACAAAAGATGATTTATTAAATTTACTATCTTTTATTATTGATACGTTTAATATATCAAAGAATAGAAGATTAATTTTCTATATTCAAAATTTAGGATATGAATTTCAATTTTTTATGAAATGGTTTACATGGATTTCTGTGTTTGCTTTAAAAAATAGAACACCTGTTAAAGCAGTTACATATGATGGTATAGAATTTAGATGTAGTTATCTATTATCAGGTTATTCTCTTGAAAAAATTGGTGAACATTTACAAAAATATAAAGTTAATAAAAAAGTTGGTGATCTTGATTATAGATTAATTAGAACACCATTAACACCTTTAACAAATAAAGAAAAAGGTTATGTTTTAAATGATGGTTCGGTTGTCATGGCATATATTCAAGAACAAATAGAATCACATAAAAATGACATAAATAAAATTCCATTAACTAAAACAGGTGAAGTTAGAAAATATTGCAGAAACATGTGTTTATATAATGGTGGTGGAAGTCATAAAAAATCAGGAAGAAGTTTTTTAAAATACCACTATTTTATCCACAATTTAAACATTCAAAGTATAAATGAATATAAACAATTAAAACGTGCCTTTGCAGGTGGTTTTACACATGCAAATCCATTAGTGGTTGGAAAAGTGCAAAAGAATGTTGCATCATATGATTTTACATCATCATATCCTGCAGTAATGCTTTCAGAAAAATATCCAATGATGAATGGAAAATTAGTTGTAATAAGAAACAAAGAACATTTTATAAATTTGATTAATAATTTCTGTTGTTTATTTGATGTAACTTTTATTGATCTAAAATCTAAAATTTGGTTTGAACATTATATTTCTGAATCGCATTGTTATACATGCCAAAATCCAAAAATTGACAATGGCAGATTAATTAGTGCAGATAAAATTTCAATTACTCTAACAGAACAAGATTATAAAATCATTGAACAAACATATTCATGGAAAGAAATGTATGTAAAAAACTTTCGTATTTATAAACGTGATTATTTA
>NZ_JAZTXC010000187.1:0-25173 GCF_045636185.1 Methanobrevibacter sp.
AATGAATAGAGAAACAACGATGACAATAGTTAAATCTATAATCATTATAGCGATTCTTTTAGCTGTTGTCTTTGCATTAAGAGCTCCTGCAGCTGATCTTAATATACTTCCTAATGAAATAAAAGGACAGTATGTTGATTCTTATGGTCTTCCTTATTTTAGTGAAATGGATTCATATTATAACTTAAGGCTGACTGAGAACTATGTAGATCATGGTTATGTAGGAGATATAAAATACGATAATGGTACGCAGATGGATATGCATAGATATGCTCCTGATGGTAATGTAATTAATTATGAGCTGGGTATTGTATATTTAACGTCGTTCCTTCATGATATGGCAAATAAGTATCTTGGAGATTACGGCATTAGAGAAGTTGCATTTTGGACGGGTGCAATTATTTCATCATTGGCTGTCATTCCAGCATTTATTTTTGCTAGAAGATTGACTAATGATTATGGTGCGATTGCTGCCGCACTGCTTATAGCTTTAGCTCCGAACTACTTTGCACACACATTCCCAGGATTTTTCGATACAGATATGTTCTATTACATATTATCACTCTTCTTCATACTTTTCTTTGTTGAGTGTATACGGACAGATAATATGGCTTTAAAAATAATTTACGCCGTCTTGTCCATTATTTTTATAGGACTCTTTTCTATATCATGGACGGGTTATATCTTTTACGTAGGTTTAATGGGTGTATTTGCTTTTGTATACTTAATTGCATGTTATATATTTAATATTGGTGAAGATAACCAAAACCAATACTCCAGTAAGCTGATGTGGTTTATCCATCAAAAAGAATTTTTATCAATTATATTGTTGTTAGTTATTGGTGCTGTTGGTATTACTATTTTCAGAGGTCTCGATGCTACACTGGGTATTTTCAACAACTTATTCAGTTTGCTTTCATTGCAATCTGCCACTAGGGGCGCAGCAGGTGGTTTCCCTAACGTACTTATTTCTGTAGCAGAGATGCAAATGCCAAATACACTTGGTGCAGGTATGGCCTCACCATTCTTAGCTAACACTAATGGTGTTATAAATGGTATTGGTGGAATGTTCGTATTGTTTGCTGGTTTAATTGTATTATATGTTTTAGTTTCAAGAGTATACAAACTTAGAAAAATTAATACTTCTAAAAATTCTAATTTAAAACCAAGCAAAGATAAAAGGGTTTCAGCTTCCAAAAAAATTGATGATGGTAACAAATTCAAGTTATCACTTGGCGAATTAAATATTTTCGGTAAATCTCAAGAAGAACTTATAGAAACTAAACGTATAACTATTCTATATGCTTGTTTATTTGTAGTATGGACTTTGCTTACTATTTTAGCTGTAACCAGAGGTTCAAGATTCATTACTACAATCGTTTTACCATTCGCATTAATGACTGGTATATTCATAGGATATGTTTCCGATTACCTTAAAAATAAATTGGATAATGATAATTGGTTAACAGTGATTGTAGTTGGTTGTGCTGCACTTGTTGCTATACCTATAACTCAAATTAATTTCATGTATGGTATAGTTACATTAATTATATTATTGGCTATTGGTTTAGCTTCAATTTATGTATTAAAACAGAACAAAGATGCAGACAGTAAAAATATTCCTGTTAAGAAGTACATAGCTATTGCACTTGTAGTTCTTGCGTTGGTAACGCCTACTGTTTGTGGTGCTTATCTCACAGCAAATCAGGTAGTTCCAGGTACAAGTGATCCTATGTGGAATTCAATGGCCTGGATTAATGAGCACTCTGAAAATGATACTGTAATCACATCCTGGTGGGACTTCGGTTACCTCTTTGAGATTGCTGCTGATAGACAAGTAACATTCGATGGAGGTTCTCAGACAGGAGACCGTGCATACTGGCTGGGTCAGGCGATGACGACGAGCGATTTACAATATTCTGCAGGTGTTTTCAGAATGCTGGATTCATCAGGTACAAAACCTCAACAAGATTTATACAATTTCACTGGTGATTATGGTAAAACCACAGATATTCTTAAAGAAATTTTACCAATGAGTCCTGATAATGCTACTAAAACATTAGTTGAAAAATATCATTTAACTAATGACCAAGCAACTCAAGTTGTTAACGGTACTCACCCTACAAATCCACGTCCTGTAATGTTTATTGCAAGTTCAGATATGCTTCAAAAAGCCGGTTGGTGGAGTTACTTTGGTGATTGGAACTTTACAAACCAAACTGCTAAAAACTATAATTACTATGTGCCTAAGGAACAATTGAGCCTAGGACCTCAATCAGAAGGTAAATTATCTGTAATCAACTCTTCAGGTCTGCAGGTCAATCTTGTTGTTCAAAGAGGAGAAGGTAACAATTCAACTACTGGATACACTGAAGCTATATCCACATATAACAACAGTCAAATTTTCCTCAATGGTACTCCATACAATCCATTGAATGTTTCCAATATTATGGTCATTGAAAATGGATATTTAGTTAAAAATGAAAGTGTTGGGGATGTTAAGAATGCAAATTACACATTATTCATAATGGGTGAGAGCAATTCGGGCAATAAAAATGTAACAATCAACAATGTAACATTATCCATGAATAGTGAGAACATGACATATACTCCAATACTGATTGATAATAAACTGGCAAATTCCATGTTTACTCAATTATTCTTGTTGGGTGGTGCAAACCAAAATGTATATGAGATGGTCCACATGGAAAATGGTGTATCTGTATGGAAAATAAACTTTAATAACACTGTTGCTGGTGGAGGTGCTCCTGCCGCTACCAACAATCTAGCAAACACAACAAACCTAACAAACACAACAAATAAATAGATTGGGATTCAACTCCTAATCTCTTTTTTTATATTTTATATTATAGTGATTAAATGGCTCTTGAAGACAAAATAAAAGAAATTGAAGAAGAAATTCAAAGGACCCCATATAACAAAGCTACTTCACACCATATTGGTAAATTAAAAGCTAAACTTTCAAGATTAAAAGAGGAATCTCTCCAGCGTAGTAGTTCTGGCCATAAAGGTCAGGGATTTCATATGAAAAAAACTGGAGATGCAACTGTCGTACTTGTTGGATTTCCGTCTGTTGGTAAATCTACATTATTGAATGAGATAACTAATGCTGAAAGTAAAGTTGGAGCCTATCAATTCACAACTTTGGACATTGTTCCTGGAGTCATGGAGCATAAAAATGCTAAAATACAAGTTTCTGATATTCCTGGAATCATTACTGGAGCAAGCAGTGGTAAAGGAAGAGGCAAAGAGATATTGTCTGTTGCCAGAACCGCAGATTTGATTTTAATTGTTCTGGACACTTTGAATCCGCAACATTTGGATGTTATTTTAAATGAACTTAGAAATATAGGTATAAGACCAAATGAACGCCCGCCAGATGTTACGGTTAATAGAAAAAAACTTGGTGGTGTTAAAGTCTCATCAACATGTCCTTTAACTCATTTGGATGAAAAAACAATAAGATCCATTATCAATGAGTATGGAATGCACAATGCAGATGTTCTATTCAGGGATGATGTAACAGTGGATCAGTTCATTGATGTATTGGATGGGAATAAATCTTATGTTCCAATGTTGGTTTTATTAAACAAAGTCGATTTGGTTGATGAAAATTATATAGAGGAACTTAAAAAATATATTCCTGAGTTTATTCCAATTTCTGCTGATAAAAAAACTAATATCGATGAATTAAAAGATTTGATTTTTGATAATTTGGATTTGGTTAGGGTTTATTTAAAACCGCAAGGGAAAAAAGCTGACATGGAAGACCCGTTGGTCATTAAGAAAGGTTCCACCGTAATAGATGCATGCGGAAAATTACACAGAGAATTCGTTAAGAACTTCCGTCATGCAAAAGTGTGGGGAACTTCCGTAAAATTCCCTGGTCAAAAGGTTGGTCCTGATCATGTTCTTGAAGACGAGGACATTTTAAGGATTATCTTAAAAAAATAGATTATTATGTCTAATATTATTTTTATTAGTGGTACTCCATGTACTGGAAAAACCACAATCGCTGAAAACTTAACGCAAAAATTAAATTGGGATTTAGTTAAAATTAATGATTTAGCTATCTCCAACAATTTTGTTTTAGGTATCGATGAAGATAAGGACTATAAAATTATTGATATTGATGCCTTAGATGAAAATCTTTCCAATATTATTTCTTCATCTGATAATCTAATTGTTGAAGGTCATTTAAGCCATCTGTGTTCTGGTGCCGATAAAGTAATTGTCTTGAGATGCAGGCCGGAAATTCTGGAAAAAAGATTGGCTTCAAGAAATTATTCCGATGCTAAAATCTATGAAAACTTGGAAGCTGAAGCATTAGGTGTTTGTTCGGCTGAAAGTTTAGATATTTATGAAAATAATGTCTATGAGTTGGATGTCAGTGATTTAAGTGTTGATGATGTTGTTTCAATACTTTTGGATGTAATTGGAGGCAAAAGAGAATTAACTTTTGGTGAAATCGACTTCATGGAATGGTTGCTCACACATCAATAGATTTCATTTTACTTTTTTCATTTGACAATTTCATTTAATTAATTTCGTACTGATTTTCACTATTACTTCACTGACTTTTCATTAAAAATATTTTAGCTATTTGCCATTTAATGGGAGTTATTTTTCTTTTGATTTATGGTTATTTGATTGAAATTGTTGACATATGCATAACATTTATTAATGGTGAAAATCATATTTATTTTTAATATTCATGTTAACCTAAGGTTATCATTAACTATGGTTTTTGTTTTAATTTGCGCAAATCATTTTAATTCAATTTTTGAATATTATATCCGACAATTAAGGAGGATATTTTTGAGTAGAGGAAGACGACCTAAATGGATGATTAAAATAGCTATTGAAAGAATGAACATTCTTTTTGAGCGTGCTGAGATGGAATTCATCACCCATCCTGAACGATCCCATAGGTATGTTGAGTTAGCTAGAAAATTATCCACCAAATACAATACTAAAATTCCTGAAAAATGGTCTAGAAGGTATTGTAGAAAATGTGGCAAGTTCCTTTACTATGGTCATAATTCATCCGTCCGGCTCGTTGACGAGAAAGTTAACATTTTTTGTGGAGAATGTGGCCATGTTATGAGAATTCCTTATAGTAAGGAAAAGAAAAATAAAAGGAGAGCTAAATATGAGTCAATCCAAAAAAGAAATGATGAATAGAGCTCTTTCCGCGATGACAATCAATATTGGTAAAAGTGGTGTCAATGATAATGTCATTGAAGAAATCAAACGCCAATTGAAAGCCAATGAAATTGTCAAACTTAAATTTGCAAAAAATATCGCTAAAGATAAAGATACTTATATTGCAGAAATTGTCGAAAAAACTCGATGTAAATTAATCGATGTTAGAGGACATGTTGCTGTAATTTACAAAAAGAAGCCTTAAGAATTACTTAAATTTAGAGTTACAGGCCCTATTTTTTAGGTCTTAAATTTACAGTGGATTAAGAGGACAATTATTTAATAAAATATTGGAGAATTAATATGACTACTGTATTTGATGTACCTGCAGATTTATTAATTGAAAAAGTCGCAGAAGAATTTAAAGAAAATGATAAAATCAATTCCCCTGCATGGTCCAATTTTGTTAAAACTGGTGTTCACAAAGAAAGAAAACCAGAAAATGCTGATTGGTGGTATGTAAGATGTGCATCTATCATTAGAAGAGTGTACATGGATGGACCTGTTGGAGTAATGAGTTTAAGAACTTTCTACGGTGGTAAAAAAGACCGTGGTGTAACTCCTGAAGTATTTAGAAAAGGTAGTGGAGCTATTATTAGAAATGCTCTTCACCAATTAGAGGATGCAGGTTTTGTTGAAAAAGTTGAAGGAGGAAGAGTTGTTTCTCCACAAGGAAGATCATTTTTAGATAAAACCGCTGGTGAAATCATTAAAGATATTCCTGAACTTGCAAAATTCGATAATCAATCTGGATCCGGAAATAGTTTGCATTCTAATTTTATTAGTAAATTATCTTCATCTATAGAAAATAATGCTGAATTAGATGATGCTGATAAAGAAAAATACCTTGATGTAGTTTCAAAAATAGATGCAGGACATGAGCATTTATCAAAAGCAATTAAAGAGTTAAGTGATGAAATTAAAGAAAAACATTCTAATGATGTATTTGAATCCTTCTCTTCATTAGAAAAAGAAGATTTAGGAAATGCTATAGACTCATTCATCACCTCTTTAAGGAGAAAACATTAAGTTATATTCTAAACTTGTAAAATACTATTAATTATTAATGGAGAGTTTGATATGAGCGATCTTGATGAAATTCGTCAAAAAAGAATGGCTGAGTTACAAGCACAACAGCAAGCTGCTGCTCAACAACAAGCACAACAGCAACAGGCTGCTCAACAACAGATGCAACAGCAAGAAGCACAAGCACAATTTGAAGCTCAGAAGAAACAAATTTTAGGTCAGATAATGACCCCTGAAGCTCGTAATAGATTAGCTAATCTTAAATTGACTAAACCAGAACTTGTTAACCAAATTGAAATCCAATTGATTCAATCTGCTCAAGCTGGTAGTTTAAGAGGAAAAGTCACAGATGAACAGTTAAAAGTTCTTTTAAGACAAATTGCTGGTCAAAAAAGGGAGATTAAAATTACAAGGAAATAATGTCTATGAAAGCTGCCGTATTATATAGTGGTGGTAAGGATTCATCTTTTATGGCTGTAATGCTTAATAGATTGGGTCTTGATGTAGAATTATGCACTGCAAACTTTGGTGTCTATGATTCATATATTCCTGCCAGTAAATCAGCAAAATCATTGGGGTTTAATCATAAGGTATTGGATTTGAATCCAGATATTTTAGATAAAACTTGTGACATGATTATGAACGATGGGTTTCCTAATGATGGGATAAAATTCATCCATGAAACTGTCATTGAGGAAGTTGCTGATAAATACGATATTATTGCCGACGGTACAAGAAGGGATGATAGAACTCCAAAACTCACGGTCAATCAAATAAGAAGTCTTGAAGATAGGAAAAATGTTCAATACATTAACTTGGATAGTTTCGGTCACAAATCTGTTAAGTTAATAACATCCAATCTTTTTGAGATATCTCATGAAAAAAGCAACAAGGATAACAGCTCTGATTATGAGGTGGAAATAAGGACTTTGATTGATGAAAAAGGAGGAAATTCTCTGGATATATTTCCGGAACATTATCAAACTCGAGTTATAGGATATAAACGATAATCATATACTTTATTAACAGGTGAATAAAATGAGTAGAAATAAACCATTAGCTAAAAAATTAAGAATGGCAAAAGCAAACAAACAAAATAGGAGAATTCCAATCTGGGCTTATGCTAAAACTAATCGTAAACTTAGATACAGACCTAAACCTAGACATTGGAGAAGAAACAGCCTTAAATTATAAGGGGGATTTATCATGGAAAGAGTTTACACAATTCCACTTAGAAATGTAAAAAACGTTAAAAGAACTATCCGTGCTCCTAGAGCTATTAGGGAAGTTAAAAATTTCTTAACCAAACACATGAAAGCTGAAGAAGTTAAACTTGATGAGTCAATCAATCATGTAATTTGGGCAAGAGGTATTCAAAAAATACCTTCTAAAATTACTGTCAAAGCAGTTAAAGATGAAGATGGTGTTGTAGAAGCTACTTTAGCAGAATAGCTATCGTACCTTTTTCAAATACTTATTATGTGAGGTGACAATATGTTGAGAAGAATCGATATTGTAGGAAATCCGAATATTGGAGTTTTCATTCAAGCAACTGATGACTATGTTATTGTTCCTTATAATTTAATTGACGAGAAAGTTAAATTAGTTGAGGAAATATTGGAAGTTCCTGCTGTGAAATCCTCTATTTCTGGAAGTAGCCTTATTGGATCTTTATCTGTAGCTAATTCAAAAGGTATTGTTGTTTCCCCACACATTTTAGATAGAGAAGTTGAACAATTTGAGGAATTGGGCCTTGAAGTGGCAGCCATTCCTGGTAATTATACTGCTGTTGGAAATATTGTTGCAGCTAACGATAATGGGGCTATTGTAAGTCCTTTTTTATCTGAGGATGCTATTAATACGATTGAATCTACTTTGGATGTTAATGTTGAAGCTACATCCATGGTTGGAAGTGATATTATAGGTTCATTGATATCTGTAACCAATAAAGGATTTTTAATTAGTAGCACGGCTGTGGAGAGCGAAGTTGACTTTTCTCGTAAAGTATTTGGTGTTGAAGGGGATGTCGGTACTGTTGGAAGAGGAATCTCTTTAGTTGGAGCATGCTCCATTGCCAATTCAAAAGGAGCTATTGTTGCAAAAAATAGTACTGGACCTGAAATGGCTAGAGTTGAAGAAGCATTAGGCTTTTTAGATGATTTATAATTATTATCTGAGGGATTAATATGATAACTAAAATTTACAGAGTTAAAGGTACTTTTGTAATGGGCGATGAGTTTCATAAATTTGTAAAAGAATATAAAGCTACCAGTGAAGCTGATATTGAACAAAAAATTTATGAACGTTTCGGAAGCAAACACGGTATTAACAGAAACCAAATTAAAATTTCTGAAATCACTGAAATTGCTCCTGAAGATGTTGTTGACCCTATTGTAAAAGAAATTTTATAATTGCACTTTACGAGGTGTTATTATGGAAGATCAGCAAAAATTAAATGAACTCATTAATGAAATTAATGCATACAATCAGCAAGGTGAATTAATTCGTCAACAAATTGAATTAATTCAATCTTCCATATCTGAGGTTGATGCATTAACCAACACTTTAGACGATTTAAATGGTGAAAAAGCTGTTGAAGCTTTTGTACCAGTAGGTGCTGGTTCTTTCATTAAAGGAGAACTTAAAGACACTGATGAAATTATTATAAGTATTGGTGCAGGATACGCTATTAAAAAAGATGCTGAAGGTGCTAAAAAAATTATTGCTGGACAGAAAAAGGATTTGGAAGACAGCTTAGATAAAATGCTAGCTAATTTACAGCAAGTGACTGATATTGTAGCTAGTCTTCAAGGTCAAGTTCAACAAATTCAAGTGGCAGCTCAAGGCGGCGTAACCGGTTATTAATCACTTATAACTTTTTTTTCTTTTTTTTAAATTATTTTGATTCAAATAAAACTACAATAACTGTTTTTTGGAAGATTATCAAATTTTATTATTTTAGTAATTTATTTTTATCACTTAATATAGATATTCATAGTGAGGTGTTTGAAATTAAATATAATTCAAAAATTTTTATTTTGATTATTCTAATAATATTTTTGAGTAGCATTTCATTCGTTTCTGCTGACGATTCAGTAAACCAAACACTTGATGAAATGCATGCTGTGGATAATGTGGAGGTTATAGGAGGGTATGGGGATACTTCCTTTAATCAAGATATCAATCAATATACATATGACCCGTTAAATCAGAATATGGATCAGACTGCTGAGGAATTAATTAATTTAAGTGAATGCAGTTCTATTGTTCTTCATGTAAGTGATAATGAGGGAGTTATATCTGTCAGACGTGATTCCACGGATTCCGCTAATATTATTATTGAAAGTGGTAATTGGGGAAATATTGAATATGTAAAACAATATAAAGATGATGGTTACGGTTATTTTGCACATGCATTTATAACCTCAAACGGTTGGCTGATTGGTAATGGCGGTATAACTGATGGTCCAGTATTCAGGCAGATTGAAGGTATAGCTTCTGAAATGGTTGTTAATAATGAAATCAATAATGGATATCTTTCAAGAATTTATAATATTTTGTCCGGATACTCTTTAGGTCATTTTGTCATTAAATCCAGTGATGGAACTTATGGGGTTGTTTTCAATAATGAGTATCATGTTGGAAAATTGAATCCGGGGGAATACATTGTATGCCCTAATGTTTACTCAATGTCTCAAAGAGGATATTATAATGCTGCTTTGAGTCCTCCTGATGCAGGAATTAATATTGGATATACTGATTCTTATGGTGTTAATAGAAGAAATCTTATGACTTATCATTGGAAATTAACTAAATCCACTAATGGTTTAGCTTATGGGGTTGACTGTTATGCATCAAATGATAATGGTGCAGGTGTAGGCAGATCCACTGCATATATGTCAGATAATGTTTATTTCTTTGGATATTATATTTCCAGAGGTTCTATTCCTACAACTCCAAACAAAATTGGAATAGGAACCCATATTTTTGATAATAGCATTGAAGTTTTCAATTTATTGGAACCTGTTAGCACCACACTTGTTGGGGAGGATATATGTTTGAGATATCAGGTTAATTATATTCCTAGAACTAGTCCTATAGTTCAATTTGCCATTCCCGATGGATTTGAATTTAAGAATGCAATGATATCTAAAGGAAGTTATAGATATGATCCGGCTAATATTGTAGTTTGGGATTTAAATGATTGTGATGCTAATAATTACATCATACTTGTACTTAAAGCAGTTAAATTAGGCCAATATGATTTGGTTTACTCTTTAGACAATGATTTTGTTAACAGTATTAAGTTATATGCTAATGAGTATGGTGCCGTAATTTCTGCAGCTGATGTAAATAAATATTATAAAGGTCCTGAAAAACTTAATATTTATTTAAAAGATGTAAATGCTATGCCTATTGTTGGTGAAAATGTTGTTATAAATATTAATGGTCAAAGTTATACAAGAACAACCGATGATAAGGGTATTGCTTCACTTGCTTTAAATTTAAACTCCGGCAGTTATGATGCAAGCATAACTTATAATGGTCGTTTTGGTAAGAATTCTACAACTGCCAATGTTAGAATTTCTGATACTGTTTCCGGCAGTGATGTTGTAAAAATGTATAAGAATGATACTCAATATTACGCTAAGTTTTTAGATGTTTCAGGTAAGCCTTTAGCTAATACTAATGTAATGTTTAATATTAATGGTGTGTTCTATACAAGAACTACCGATGCTTCGGGCAATGCTAAATTGAATATTAATTTAAATCCTGATGAATATATTATAACTGCAATCAATCCGATTAATGGTGATCAACACAGTAACAAGGTTAAAGTAATCACGGTTTTGGTTGACGGACATGATTTGACTAAATATTATATGAATGCAACTCCTTATTCAATTAAGGTTCTGGATAATGTTGGAAATCCTTTAGCTAATGCTGATGTAACATTCAATATTAATGGTGTATTCTATACAAGAACTACAAACAGTTCAGGATATGCAAATCTTAATATAAACTTGCTTCCTGGAAGCTATATCATTACTGCAATGTATAATGGTTTAATGCATGCCAATACCATTGAGGTTCTTCCGGTATTATTTGCAGACGATGCAACAGGTAATGTCAACGACAGCAATTTTACTGCCAGATTAATTGACGGGCAGGGTGTACCTTATTCAAATCAAAGCATAAAATTCAATGTTAATGATGTGGTTTATACAAATACAACTAACGATGCAGGTATTGCTAAATTGTCTGTCAGTCTGCCGATAGGAGAATATACTGTAATTTCTTCATATAATGACTATTTTATTGATAGGAAACTTACAATTAAGGAGGATGTTTAATCACATTCCTTTTTTAAATTTTTATATGATTTATGGGAGGTAATACTATTAAGAAAATTTTTTTCTTTTCTTTAATTTTGCTATTGTTTTTAAGTATGACGGTGGTTTGTGCTGAAGATAATACTACTGATGCTAATTTGGATGATGCAAATGATGATGTTAACTTCGAAGATGTAAATATCGTTGCTAATGATGTATCATTGTATTATAAGAATGGAACACGACTTAATGTGAATTTATACAATGGAAATGATACGCCACTATCTAATCAGAGTCTGATATTCACTATTAATGGTGTTGAATATACAAGGACAACTGACAGTAAAGGTGGTGCTTCTATAGCCCTAAATCTAAATTCAGGTAGCTATTTGGGTAATATCAGATTTTTAGGGAATGAAAAATATGCTCCTGCAAACAAAACGGTAAACATTAATGTTCTACCGACAATATATGGTAATGATTTAGTTAAATATTATCACAATTCTTCTCAATACTATGCTACTTTTCTAGATGGTTCGGGGGATGTTTTGGAAAATGTGGATGTCATATTCAATATTAATGGTGTCTTTTATACTCGCCAAACAAACCAAAATGGTGTAGCTAGATTAAATATTAACTTAAACTCTGGTAATTACATATTAACTGCTTATAATCCTTTGAATAATTATTCATGTTCAAATCGTATTACTGTACTGCCAACTCTTAATGGAAGTAATTTGGCTAAGATTTATAGGGATAATCATCAATATTGGGTAACTATTAAGGATTTTAAAGGCAATCCTTTATCATATAGGGATGCAGAATTTAATGTTAACGGTGTTTTTTATACTCGTCAAAGTGATAGGAATGGAAATGTAAAGCTTAACATTAATTTAATGGCTGGGAATTACATTATAACTGCATGTAATAAGGTTACTGGTGAATTAACTTCAAATATTATTGTAATTCATCCAAACTCCAATACAAAATTGACTACTCAGGATTATATTTTTAGGGAAAATGATGATGATACAATACAGGCAACATTAACTAATAAATTAAATTATGGTGTTGCTGGAGAAAGGATTGACTTGACAATAGGTAAAAACAAATATTCTGTGGTAACAGATGAGAAAGGTGTAGCCAGTTTTGATTTGGACTTGAATCAAGGCAACTATTCACTAGCTTTCAATTATGAAGCTAATTCAGTTTATGGTGCTTCATCTGCTAAATCTAGTGTAGAGATTTATGATGGAATTAAAGCGCGCCTTGAATGCTATGATGCAGTGTTTTATGAAAATGCTACTTATGTAACATATTTATATGATGAAAACGGTAAAATATTCCCAAATCAAACTGTCTACTTGGAATTGGGGTCTATGCTTTATTCTGCCGTAACTGATGATTATGGCGCAGCCTGTTTTGACCTTATTTCTCCGCCGGATGTTTATAGTGCCAAAATCTTTTTCAATGAAACAGGATATAAATTCACTAAAAAATTATGTCAGATTGTAATCCTTGAAAATACCTGGACTAATTTGATTCCAGTGACTTCAAGTGTCAAAGAAGGTCTTGGTGAAAAATTTGCAGTTAGATTAGTAGCTGGTGCTATATATAACCTTCCAAATAAGGAAGTAATTATAGAAATTAATGGAAAAAATTATACCCGAACAACTGATGTTGAGGGTATTGCATATTTAACTATTAATTTGAATCCTGGCAATTATGATGTTTATTACTATTATCTTGGAGATGATGTCTTTGAGGGAGTTGGAAACAGTTCTCAATTAACTGTCATTCCAAGAATCCCAACTAAATTGAATGTCCTTAAAGGTTCAACTTTCCATAAAAATTCCGGTATTAGTTATAATATTGAATTAAGTACAGATAAACCTTTACCTGGCAAAAATGTTGTTGTTAAAATTGGTTCACAAACGTTTAGTCAGACTACTGACGGAAATGGTGTTATTCATTTGAACATCAATAATTTTAATGAAGGAATATATGATGTTACCTATTCATTTGATGGCGATAGGGATTATGCACCATGTTCCGGTTCTTCATCACTTGTGATAACTTCCGAGATTCCATACGGTTATGGATATTGGGTCAGATATGTTGATATGTACAATTTGAATCTGGCCAGTTTGGCTTCCCAAGGAACAAAGCATATTTTTCTTCATTCCTATGCGTTTACTGCATATGGTGAAGGAAGTGTTGCTTCATGGATTAGGCAAGCGAACAATTATGGAATAAAGGTTCATATCTGGATGCAGGTTGCTTATGATGGAAGCTGGCATGGTATTTCTAATAAGGACGGTTCATACAATTATGATCTTATCAATTCAAGGGTCAATGAAGCCAGATACTATGCTAGTGTCAGTGGAGTTTCCGGTGTACACTTTGATTATCTAAGATTCGGAGGAACAGCGTATAAATTCCCAAAGGCAGCAGAATCTATCAATTACTTTGTTCAAACAGCAGTTTCTGCAATCAAATCAGTCAATCCAAATTGTCTGGTGTCTGCAGCTTTAATGCCTGAACCTGATAATATGTTATATTATGACGGTCAGGACTATCCTACATTGACTAGGTATTTGGACTTTGTTCTTCCTATGGTCTATAAAGGAAATTATAAACAGAATACTGCTTGGATTCAAAGTATTACTCAATGGTTTGTAGATAATTCAAATGGTGCGCAAGTCTGGACAGGACTTCAATCATACAGATCAGATGATGATGTTACAAGATTGTCGGTTTCCGAACTGGCTGGTGATGCCCAAGCATCATTAAATGGTGGTGCAAGAGGTGTCGTCATGTTTAGATGGGGAGTAAGTAATTTCATTAATTTCAACAATTTAAAAGTTAAGTAATCTAGATAGACCAATGCAAATTTTATATTTTAAAATTAGTTATTAATTTAACTAATTTTTCTTTTTATTATTTTTATATTCTAACTATTTTTTCACATAATTATTAAAGCCATTTTTCATTTAATCGATTTTAATTTCACCATATTTTTTGTATTGATATTTCTTTTAAATAGTATAAAAAATATAAATAAGTTATAATTACACTTTTTATAATAAAATTAAAAGGTTGGGATAATTTTGTTTGAATCATTAAAAAAGAAATTATCACGTACCAGTGATAAGTTGGAAGAAGAAATTATCGAAGAAGCAAAACAAGAAGACAACCTTCAGGAGGAAGAAGGTACTAAACGTTCATTTTTCTCATTTGGCCGTAAAAAGAAAGAAAAGAAAGTCGATGAGTCTAAATCTGATGAATCAGCTGAAGAAAAACCTAAAGAAGAGAAAAAATCTCACTTCTGGTCTAGAAGTAAAGATGATGATGAGGAAGAATCTGATGACGGTTCTGTTGAAGAAGAATTGGATGAGGTTGAAGTTGAGCCTGTTGAGGAGAAGAAGTCTCGTTTTTGGTCTAGAAGTAAGGATGATGAGGAAGAGTCTGAAGATGAAGATGAGGACGAAGATGAATTAGATGAGGTTGATGTTGAGCCTGTTGAGGAGAAGAAGTCTCGTTTTTGGTCTAGAAGTAAGGATGATGAGGAAGAGTCTGAAGATGAAGATGAGGACGAAGAGGAAGAGGAAGTTGAAGAAAAAGAGAAGAAATCTCACTTCTGGTCTAGAAACAAAGATAAAGATGAATCTCCTGAAGGAAAAGGAGGACTATTCTCTTTTGTCCGTGAAAAAACAATTTCTGAAAAGCATGTAGAGGATACTTTATGGGAACTTGAAATGGGTCTTTTGGAAGGAGATGTAGCAATGGAAGTAGCTAGTGCTGTTGTTGAATCTGTAAAAGAGGACCTTGTTGGTCGTAAAATCAAAAGAAGCAGTGATATCACAGAATACACTTATGATGCTTTGAGAAACGCAGTAGCAGAAATTATTGATGTTCCCGGCAAATCAATGACTGAAATGATTGAAGAGAAAAAAGCTCAGGGAGAACCTTTGGTGGTGATGTTTGTCGGTATTAATGGTACAGGTAAAACAACAACTATTGGTAAACTGGCCAATTACTACTTAAAAATGGGCTATACTCCTGTAATTGCAGCTTCAGATACATTCCGTGCAGGTGCTATAGAACAGGTCACCCATCATGCAGATAATGTGGGAGTTAAAATTATAAAGCACCAAAAAGGATCAGATCCTGCAGCTGTTGCATATGATGCAGTTGAACATGCAAAAGCTCAAGGAAAAGAATTGGTTTTAATTGATACTGCCGGAAGAATGCAAACCAATACAAATCTTATGGACGAAATGAAAAAGATCAAAAGGGTTTCAAATCCTGACTTAGTTGTTTTCGTTGGAGATGCGCTTACCGGTAATGACGCAACTCAGCAAGCAGTTAAATTTAATGAAGCTATTGATATTGATGGTGTTATATTAACTAAAGCCGATGCAGACAGTAAAGGTGGAGCATCTTTATCAATAGGTTATGTGATTAAAAAGCCAATCATGTTTTTAGGTGTCGGTCAAGGTTATGATGATATTAAAGAATATGATGCTGAATGGATGTTAAATCAGTTATTTAGTGAGGATGAGGCAGCTATTGAGGGATAATATGTGTTTAAAAAAATCCAATATTGCACTTTTTGGTGTTTTAGTAATTCTTATTATAATCGCAGCATCCGCAACATTAACCAATAATAATGGTAATATTTTGTCATCAATGCAATCAAAAGGAGATGTGTCAATTGCTGTTGCTGGTGATGTTATGTTTGCACGAAACATGGAAGGTGTTTTAAGCTTGGATTCCTCCCCATTTAAAGGTGTTTCCAATGTATCATCTAATGTTGATTTGTTCATACTTAACTTTGAAAATGCAGCAACAAACTCTGAAAATGCTGTGAAAGGGGATGTTCCACTTAAATGTAATCCTACATATGTGCCTCTTGCAAAAGCAAATAACAACACCGTTGCAACACTGGCAAACAACCATGTATGTGATTATGGCATTGATGGAATGCGCGATACGATTAATAATCTCAAGAGTGCTGGGATTAATACATTGGGTGCCGGTGAAAATGAAACCGATGCCCACAAGCCTGTGACCCAAGTGATTAACGGAAGAAATATTACTATATTAAATTATATGGATTCAAACAATTTTGCAGAATATGATTATACAATGCTTCCTTATGCAAACGGGTCATCTCCAGGTTATTCCGCATATAATTCCGATGTTGCACAAAAACAAATATCTGAAGCTCGCGGAAACGGATCTGATTTCGTTCTGGTTTCAATGCATTATGGAAATGAATATTCAATGTCTCCAAATGCTGACCAGGAAAAGATATCTCATGAATTGATTGATAATGGTGCCGATGTTGTCGTTGGAGCCCATCCTCATGTTCCTCAAGGCGTCGAAATGTATCATGGCAAACCAATCTGCTATAGTTTAGGTAACTTCATGTTTGATTTGGGAACGGAGTCTACTTTAAACGATTATATGATTCAAATAGATTTGGTGAATGATACTGGTAAATTAACTGTTTATCCGGTTAATATTAATGGATATTTGCCTTATTTGATGTCACCAGACGATGGAAAGGCTTTCCTGCAGGGATTAACTCCACAATGCAATCAATTAAATATTACAGAAAATGGTACTGGAGTACTGACTTTTAATTTGACAGAGGACAAATAATCCTCTTTCCAATTTTTTTACAAATAGTGTTAATATTTGTTGTTTTTAGTAAATATTTAATAAAATTTCTTTTTTTTAAAATCTAACTATGTAAGCAAGTGCTTACATTCAAAAAACTTTATATAATACTTTTTTCATATTATATTTAGAATAATTGAAAATTACTATAATATAACTAAATTAAATGGGGGTAATGTCATGTTATGTTTGGGTCTTGGTGGCGGTAGTCCTGTACCATATTATTAAATAGGATGAAACAATTTTTTTATCCATTATTTTTTCATTTTCTTTACAAAATTTTCATCGTATTTTAATAATTAATACTTATTTTTATTTAATATTCAATTTAATGTCTTTTAGTATTTAATGGTGTAAGTGAGTGTTTACATTCGAATAACTTTATATATGTCGGTTTTAATAATAATTAGAAAAGTTTGATTAGAAACTTCATGAAATTATGTTTTAGGAGTAATGTCATGTTTGAAAGACCTTGGTTCTAAATCGGATGAAATGATATTTAATCTATTATTCTTTTTTTAATATTTTTAAATTTTGTTAAATTTTTAAACTTCCAATATATGAATAACCTTTAATGTCTTCCTTATTTTTAAATTCAAATTTGAATGTTTCTTTATTTGAAACATATAAATGGGATAGTGCTATTCCGACATCAATATCATTCCATTTGCCGAGTATTTTTCTTTTTACAATGTTATGTTTTACTTTATAGACATCATATCCTTCATCTGTATGTTTAAAATACCATGGCTGTGAATTAATGGCTGATGGCGCTAACTGTGCAGGCTTTAGCTTCTCGTCTTCAACATCAGATATTTCTGATAATTTTTTCCTTTTAAATTTTGCAATATCTCTTGTACAATCATCTGATTTTCCAAAAGCTATTAAAATCTCAAATTCGGGATTTTTTTCTTTAACTGAGGCCATTCCAACCCAGCAGCTGCCGATATCAAGGCTTTGCATAAACAAACTGGCCTGTTGAAATATGAATCCTAAATTAACGCCGTAATTTTCTTTTTTCTGGGAGTATAATGCCAGATAATATGGAGCGCTCCATCTTGTCTTTAGAGAAACTTCATCTTTAGTTAAAATCTTATATGAATAGCTGATTTCAGGTGTCAGGACTTTTACATTATCTAAAAATTCCCTAATTGCACTCATATCTATTTCATCATCCAAATATTTTCTTGCAGATTTTCTTTTGTAAATCTGAGATGCTAAATCCATTTTACCATTTCCTTTTTGCAATAGCTTTCAAGCGCTTTTTTTCAATGTCCTTTCGTTTGTCTGACTGATATTTCTTTTTTTGACGATTGGTTGCAGTTTGAAAATTGGGCATTATTGTAACTAGGTCGATTGCATTCCCATGACAAGCAAATACTATTTTAAGTTCCTTATAATCTTTATTTGGGGGCGCTTCATAGATTACTTCATATTCTTCATTTCCACTTTTTTCATATCTCAATGGCTCTTCATACATTACTGTATCAACAATAAATTCTCTTTTAATGCCATTATCTGATAATCTCCGGTTAAAATGAGTGTTTTCAAAACACCAATCAATACTCTCAGTATCTCCAAGAATGAATTTGTCAAAAACTTTCATCACTATTACCTTATATTCCGGATTTTTTGAACCTCCCCATCTTGTAGAAGAAGGGGATTCGCAAACCAAAAAATTATAGTTTTTCTGGAAGATTTTTACTGCACCGTCGTCCCAACGGTTCTGGCAATTTTTTTTTACAATAGTTAATGGTTTTTCTTTTTTAAAACTTGGTTATCGTTGAAAAAAAGTTTTAATTAAACTTTTGTTATTGCCATTTATTATTTTGGTATTGCGGATATTTAAAGTTAATCAGAGAGCATTTTAAAACAAATCCTCTTTTGTGTAATTCATCCCTAACATATAGAAGTTAGAGCATTCTTGCTTTATAGATAAAAGTATTGATTTTTACATTTTTATTATTATTCATATGAGTTTATTTTTTTAATCTAATGAGGTAATACTATACGTGCCTTTTGATAAAAAATTTGCTACTCAGTGATATGCATATGCTAAGAATATTCGAATAATGTTTTAGATATTTGTATCATGGATGATGGCTTATCTATTCCTGGCCGATTTCGCATGTCTGGAAAATTTTTTGAAGATGACTGTCATGCTATTGAAATGGCAATCAGTAATAATTCCACAATATCTGATGATGGTTATGAGAGAGGTAATGGATTATGGTCAACTTTAAAACTTGTTGTTGAAAGAAATGGTGGTCAGATTTTGATTATTTCAAATAATGGATGTTTAGATATTATTAATAAGGAAAAATATAAATATTCAATTTTAGATAATAGTAATAAATTTAATGGAACTTTAATCTCATTAAGGTTGAACAAACGTGAAATTCAAAATTTTCATGACTCTATTTTTCAATTTGGGAAGAATCCATATAAATATAGTAGATGATATTTTGAAAACAATTATCATTAAAGATTTAATTAACCATTCATTAGAATCCAATTTTGCAGCTTATGAACTATTTGATGTAATTAAACAGTGTCCAATGGATGATATTACTATAGATTTTTCAGATGTGACATTCATAAGTAGATTTTTTGCGCAGGCTTATTTTTCTAAAAAATTAAAATGTAATAAAAATATTAATGAAATTAATTTGTCTGGCGAAGCAAAAGACTTTTTTAATACAATCCGCAAAAATTTTGAGTGATACTTTTACTATGATAATGATAATAATTTCTATTCTTCTAACAACATTTGGTCACTTATATAAATGTTAATAATCATATTGCAATATATGAATAAAGAAATGCAATGGGATTCATCTATATCATTTATTTTTGCAATGATCGGTGCTGCCGTAGGATTGGGTAACATTTGGAGATTCAGTTATGTGCTTTATTCCAATGGCGGAGGGTCATTTTTCATCCCTTACTTAATTGCAATAGCCATCATGGGTATTCCATTTTTATTTTTGGAATATGCAGTTGGTTTTTCTTTTAAGGACTCGTTTTCCAATATTTTGAAAAAAATCAATCCAAAATATGAATTCATTGCATGGATGCTTGTCACTTTTGTTTTTATAGTGGTTATCTATTATATGGTGATACTGGGCTGGGATTTATTATACCTATTTTCCAGTTTTAATTTCGCTTGGGGAAATGATGCAGGTTTATTTTTCACTAACGTTGTTGGCGGAAGCTCTAATTTGAATTCAATTACTACATTTCTTATCCCAACAACTCTTTGTGTAGGATTATTATGGGTTGTATTGTGGTTTATTGCTAGCAGGGACGTTGATAAGGGAATAGGTAAATTTTCAAAGGTTCTTATTCCTACATTATTTATTATAATGGGATTTATTATAATTTATGCATTGACCTTGCCTGGTGCTGGAATCGGTATCAATACTCTGTTGACGCCTGACTGGTCAAAATTGCTTGATGTTAACATCTGGCTTGCGGCTTTTGCACAGATAATCTTTTCATTAAGTATGGGTCAGGCAATTGCGATTACTTATGCAAGTTATTTGCCTAAAAACTCACGTTTAACAGATAACGTTTTAATTGTTGTCGCATCAAACTCCTTATTTGAAATATGTACTGCATTTGGGGTATTTTCAATTTTGGGATACATGTCGCATACTGCAGGAACTCCCATGGTTGAGCTAGTCAGTGAAGGTACGGGACTGATATTTATTGTTTTTCCTATGATATTTAACATAATGGGACCTATTGGCAGAATAGTAGCGCCTTTATTGTTTTTGGCTATATTATTTGCTGGAATAACTTCTGCTTTAGGATTTTTAGAACCGATGCTCAATTCATTTGCAGTCAAATTCAACATGTCCCGTAAAAGGGCCGCAACAATCTTGTCAATTGTCGGAGGTATGTTTTCATTATTGTTAACAACAGGAATTAGTAGTTATTTGGTGAGAATCATTGATTCTTTCGTTAATGAATTCGGTATTTTGCTCCTGATTGCTATTCAGTGTGTTATTTTCGCATGGATTTATGGATTGGATTATTTTATTCCAGTATTAAATGAACACGGGCATGTAAAAATTGGCAAATTATGGGTACTGGTAATTAAATATATATTGCCGATATTTTTATTCTTCATTTGGATAATGGGTATTATTAATCTATTCGGTAATGCAAAATTCTTTGAATTGATTGTTGATGTTGTTATTATTGTGGCTGTTTTGGTGGTCAGTATTGTTTTCACTCGAGTCAGTCAATCTAACTAATTCTAAATTATCAGAAAACTTTGATAGAAAATTGGGCACAGACAAATAATAAAGATTTTGGCGGGTTTAGTGTATCGATTATTTCATCCCTCTTTTTATCTGACGTATTTTTACGATTATTCACATTTAAGAGTTATATATGTTGAATAATGAAATTTTTTGATTGAATTTTTACATGCTTGATAGTCATTAAATATATAAACAATTTTTTATATATATTAAAATATCTTTTACCTTTTTCATTGGTACTAGTGTTATTATCAAGTAAAGGGGGGTGAAAAATATTAATTCAGGTATTAAATTATTGTTCATATTATTATTTGCACTATTGTTAGTGCCTGTTTGTGCACAGGATACTAATTCAACAGGTAATAGTACATTAGCCGCATCTCCAGTTAACTATATTGAAGATGCCAATGTCTATGATTACTTTGATATGGATAATGTAATGACTGATGAGTTTGCAAACTCCACTTACATCTTTACCGAAAATCTCATGGATTACGGTGTTTTAACAATTGAAGCGCCAAATACTGTATTTACAGCAAATGAGGGTGTCGTTTTAGAAAACATTGCTTTTGACGTTAAGGCTGAAAACGTTACTATTGAAAACATTACATTCTTAGTAACCAAATCATTGGAGGACAATGACGGTTCAGCCATCATGACTCAGGCAGACAACACGACAGTACAGAATGTTGTAATAAATTACACCGCTTTAAGAAATACTGAAGCTTATGGGATTCATGTTAATGGTAAGGCATCTAACTTAATTTCCGGAACACGTCTGATTAATAATTTAATCTACTTTGTTGGAAACAATGATAAACATAGTGATAATTTTGGAATCTGGTTGTATCATTCAATCAACACATTACTTGAGAATAATACTCTTATTTCGTCTTTTCCATTACGTTCCGTTGATTTCAATACAGGATTAATGATCGGTGATGCCGTTGCGGGAATTGCTGTTTATAATGGTAAAAACCTCAATATGACTAATAATAATATATTTGTTGAGGTTAACAAGGCCACTTTAACTTCTTATCCAACTCTTGATGCTATTATTATTAAAGCCGGAGAAAATATTCGTTTCATAAATAATACATTGAAGATGGAAGATTTCAAGACAGGTATTGGTATGCCTAATTATCTTTATGGATTGGATGTTTATAACATTAAAAACATGCTTATTGAAGGCAATAATTTTTCTGTAATGACTTGGGGTGGTGTTCTTTCAGCAGGAACTGCATATCCGATTCAATTGACAGGACCGCTAAGTAATGTCACGATTACAGACAATGATATCTATTCCATATCAAATGGGCCTAATTTGGGAATATACTCTACAAATTATGATGGCAAAACTTCACTTAAAATATTCAATAATCGTATCAACGTTACCGGGCTTGCCGGCGAGCATGAGTGGGCATTGGTCGCAGGTATTGAAGTGCAGGACGATAATGATTATATTGTAAACAATACAATAGCTGTTCATTCAACAAGTCCTGTCGGTGAAAACGATAACCTTTACGGCATAAGTTTCAGGCAGAAACTTGAAGGAGACCATAATTTTGTCATTAAAGACAATTTGATATTTACTGACGGTGATGTTGCGGTGTATCTATATGCTTCTAACGGATCTACTGTCATCAATAATATTGCAGTTTCTTCAAAAAAGGGTATTGCTGATGTATCATATACAGCTTTGAAATTGGGGCCTGGTGAGCAAGAAAGACTCACTCACTATAATAACCGTGTTTTAAGTGAATATGAATATTGGTCTAAAATATTAAATGAAGTGGATGGAGGAGAAGATACAACTTACACAACTCCGGAAAATGTCAATAATTTAGACAATAATATTGATGCGGGAAATGTTCCTGGTGGAAACAATAATCCAAACTATGGTTATAATCCTTTCTATAATGGAGATTCACCAAGTACTGGTAAGCCTAATGTGCCAAGTAATGTAAATGACAGAAACAATAATAATCATATCTCAGATGATTTCAATGATAATGCGATAAATCCTGGTGACGAACCTAGTGATAATCCATCTGGTGGTGTAAATCCTGGTGACAGGTCTAAGGCATATGATGATGTGAATCCTGGTGATAAACCTAAGGAACAGCAAGATGTTATTAATCCTGGTGACAGGTCTAAGGTATATGATGATGTGGATCCTGGTGATAAACCTAGGGAACAGCAAGATGTTATTAATCCTGGTGACGAACCAATTGATAATCCAACAGAAGTTGAAAATCCTGGGGATGATTATGTTGAAGAATCTGGAAGCAATACAAATAGCAATCCTGGCGATAAATCAATAGTGGATCCATATCATTATGATGAAACAAAGCAAATCAACGGTACTCGCATTGATGATGGTGGAGTAAGTGATTATAATCAAGGTATGAGTTTTCCAGGCAATAAACAGAATGATGTAACTTCAAATACGGATTCTGGTTCTGTTATTACTAATTCATTTGGTGGCCAAAGCAGCATCGTAGTTAACACAACTGCCAATTCTCCTTCAGATACTGGTGAGGATTCAACTGCAAGTTCTGAAAAATCATCATCTTCATCAAATGTTGAAAGTGTAGGATCTGATAATCCTCCAAGTGCAAATTCTGTTTCAAAATCCTACGAAATATTGGAAAACTTTGAAAACATTGTTAAAAATCCACAGAATTTAATGTTATCAGTAGTGTTAGTATTAATTGTTCTAGCATTGTTGGTTGTAGGTTATAAACGTAAATCAAAAGAAGATGAATATTAATATTCATCTTATTATTCTTTTTTTTTAAAATTACTTATTAAATCTTATTTTTTTTTACTATTTATGATGGTTAAAATTATAAATCAGGGAATGTTATTCTTGATTTTGTTGATTTCATTTTCAGATAAGCCGGTGACATTAGAAATCATTTTCGGTTTGCAATTTAGGGATAATAGTTCGCTGGCTGTGTCTTCAGCAGTTAATTTTCCGCTATTGAATAAGTTCACAACCATTTTTATTTCTCCTTTTATTTCTCCTTCATCGTAACTATCTTGGATAGCTTCACTGATGCAGTCCACTTTCATCATATAATCTCCTTGTATTTCTTTTCTCATGGGATCATCTGCCGCAAAATACATATTTGATAACAGTATTGCAATTCCGTATGTAGAATCTCTAATTCGATTATTATCATAATTTATTTGATTCATTAACTCTACATTTTGCTTGAATTGATTAACAATCTTTTCTCGGCTTCGATGCATTATTGGTGTTAACGCAAATTCTATTAGCTCTTTATCATCGAAGCTTTCTTGATTGTTAATTTTTTCTTTAATATTACTTATAATTTCCCCTACGTTCTCATTGTATAGGGAAATTATGGGAAAAGTAAATAAGTTTCATTCGTTAATTCTGTATTCGGCAAATTTGAATTTTTGCAGTTGAAATAGTATCAAATATTATTTTCCTATTTTTTTTCATTGTTTTTTAAATTAATAGTTCGCAATCTATATAACATGATTAAATAGGTATTGATTAAAACAATATTTGTGGGAGAGAACAATTTTTCATGTTCTTGCCAAAATTAAAAAAGGTAGGGTGATGGTTAAATTGTGTTTTAGGCTTGTATGGTTAC
>NZ_JAZTXC010000188.1:0-18139 GCF_045636185.1 Methanobrevibacter sp.
TGGCAGATATTTTTCCTATATTTGAATTAGAAAATTGTGAGAAAACTAATTCAAACAAAATTTAATTTTGGAGATTGTATTATTATCGACTGATAATGTTTAAGCAATGTGTTTTTTTAGGTTGGCCTAAACTTTACATCACTAGATATAATGTAGTAAAAACTAGTATTTAAATATTTCTATTTTTTTAGGTAACCCTAAATTTATCAAAAATAAGAATTGGAATAATGCGAATGCATTATCCGATTAATTTTTTTTAACTAATTTTACTTTCCTAGGAGCGAGAATAATTAAGTTTTTTTCGCTATTGCGTGAAAGCAATAATGCTTGAGCACCATAACGAGCCCTCATTTGCTTAATTTTATCTCCAGCAAGTTTAAAATTAGCAGGACTTTCACTTTCAAGAAAAGACAAATCTAAAATAACTGGATTTTTCTCTTCAAGAATTTGATCAACAACATAATTAATATCATCTATAGTCTTAGGTCTGATTAAAACAATTTCATAAAAAGATGATTCTGGAATGATAGGTTCAATATCATCAAAATCCTGCCCAGATGGTTGTTTAGTACCATATTGAGGATTTTGTCTTGGAGTAGGACGGTTAGTATATCCGCGATTTGCATTATTACTCCTACTTCTCCTGGAATCTTCATCTATCTCAAAACCCAAACTTTTTTTAATTACATCCACATAATTCATGTAAATTACTCCTCTAAATAATCAAAAATAGCATCCAATAATTTTGAAGCTCCATTGTGATAAACATCCTCAACAGGTAAATCAAATTTGGATTCGAAAAATTCAATATCCATATCTAACTCTGCATTTTTTAAGTTAATAGATAAACCAACAACTTTAGTTGGTTCAATAGCTTCAATTGCTCTAATTTCTTCTTCAATTCCTCTAGGATCCCTGTATGGATGATTTGGTCTGTGTCCAACAATAACTGCATCCGGAGCTGCACCGATTAAAATAGCGGCGGATAAACCTCTTGGATGAGGATTTCCTTTTTCAGTTAAACTGGATTGGCCTTCAATGAAAATAATATCTGGACTTTTTTCCTCTTCAACATATTTAATCGCAGCTAAAATAGCTGCAGGAACGTCCATTGCAGATAAACTGCCTGCTCTAAAATTAAAATCAGTTGGTTCTTCAAGTCCCATTTCATCAGTAGATATGATGGCTGATGTTAAACCACGTTCTTCAGCAGCAATGCCTAATTTTTTAGTGGTGGTTCTTTTACCACACTCCTGGGAAGTTCCTCCAACAAAAACAACGGGAGCCTTAGGAGTATATGAAATTTTTGGTAAAACTTCACATGACTTTTCAGGAGCAACGCCTGCAAATTTTTCAACAACATCTAATCTTGGACTAATTTCTTTAATAACAACATTTTTTGCTTCTGCAAATTTAATTAATGCAGGATTATCTTCAACTGACAATGATCTAAATGAAGTAATAACATTTAATCCTGCGTCAATAGCTTGAACAGCATATTTAAGAGCTGTACCTTCAGCACCAATCGGCAACATTATAACAATGGAATTTGCATCATTTTCCATTAAACATTTTTCTAAACTATCTGAAATTATCTGTCCGCAATACTGTTTACCTTGTTTACGTTCATCATCATCAATGAATCCAACTGCTTCAACACCTTCAAGATTGGAGAATTTTTCTCCTCCCCCTCCACAACCAACAACAATGAAAGGGTTTAACTCCTGAATTTCTTTAACTGAATTTATTGAGTACAAAACTATCTCTCCTATAACTTATAATTATCTCATAATAATAAAAATAATATTAAAATTTTCAAAAAATTATATACTAATTATAATTATTATATTTTCTAATATTAAAATATAATGTTATTAAATAGAAAAATCTTTTTAACATAATATATAAATTATTAAAAAAAGATAACATGGAGTGCCAAAAACATGAGAAAACCTTATGTTATATTAATTGGAAGTGCATCTGGGATTGGAAAGTCAACTATTGCCTCACAATTAGCAAAAGAATTAAATATCAAACATTTAATTGAAAGTGATTTTATTAGAGCAGTGGTACGAGGAATTATCGGAAAAGAATATGCTCCGGCATTGCATAGTTCATCTTATGATGCTTATAAAAATTTAAGAAATAAAGCAAATTATCAAAGCTATGAAGAGCTGGTTTCTGCAGGTTTTGATGAACATGCTTCTTATGTGATTCCCGGACTTGAAAAAATCATTCAAAGAGCCATAACCGATTTTGATGATATAATTATAGAAGGAGTTCATTTGATTCCTGGTTTAATAGACATTGAACAGTTTAAAGATTATGCAGAAATTTACTTCTTTGTTTTAAGTTCTGATGAAGAATCCCACAAGGAACGTTTTGTAAAACGAGCAATACAGATTCATAGAGGTGGAAAACAGCTTGATTTCTTTACGGAAAACAGAATCATCCACAATCACCTACTGCATCAGGCCGAAAAATATAATGTTTCAATAATTAAAACCGAAACCATTGAAAAGAGTATGGAACAAATATTGACAATCATCAATAAATCCAGCACAAACATTAAACTGACAAATAGTGTTGAAGAGCTGAAGGATGTTGTTGACATTATTATAAATGAAAATAACGGAAGCATAGAAAAAATAGTTTATAGTCTAAAAGGATTTAAAGAACCTCTTGTTAGAGAAGTTAAAATTTCAGATTATGAATCCGCTAACAGATTTATAGACAATATTGAAAAAAATCCAAATGTTAAACAGGATTTGGATAATTTATATAATATATCAAAATATAGGGAATTAACAATTTGCGCATCCAATAGTGAAACCCTAGAAAAAATTGAAAAGAAATTGACAGATAAAGGATTTGTTTACAATGGGTGAAGAAGAAACAACTGAAATTAATGAAATGGCAATTAAATGCCCCGTATGTGCTGTTGAAGGTTTTGCAACATCAATAATGAAAGAAATTGAAATTCCACACTTTGGAAAAGTGCTTGAAACAACAATCCAATGTAAAAAATGTGGCTTTAAACATAGCGATGTTATAGCGCTTGAACATAATGACCCTGCAAAATATAGTTTAAAAATATCTGAAGAAACATTATCTGTAAGGGTTGTACGTTCACAATCCGCTACAGTCACAATTCCAGAAATTGGAGTTAAAGTAGAGCCAGGGCCAAAGTCAGAGGGATATGTAACAAATGTTGAGGGCATACTTACACGATTTGAAGGTGCAGTAAAAAAAGCGATGCAACTATTTCAGGACGAACAATCACAGACCAATGCTCAGAATACTTTAGAAGCTATTGAAGAGCTAATTAATGGTGAAAGAACAGCTACCTTAATAATTGATGATCCATTCGGTCAAAGTAACATTGTCAGTGATGATGTGGTAATATCTGAAATTCCTGAAGAGGAATTACAACAGTTAAAAACAGGATTTTCTCATATCGAAGACAAATAGTTAAAAAAATAAGTAATGGAAGAATTATTCTTCTTCCTCTTCTTCTTCAGAAACTGCGGAAAAGCTAGCAAAAGTATCTTCTTCAATAACATCTTTTAATTTTAATGTTTTTTGAACATCCATTGCTAAAGCATTACAATCTGCTTTAATAGCTTCTAAATGTAATAAAATTCTTTCTTTTTCTTGGTTAATTCTTTCAATGTTTGTGTAAGGGTAAGTAGATTCCTTAAGCATTTCATATTCGATTGTAGTGTAAGGATAATCATTTAATTGTTTACATACATTTTTTAAAACTTCACCTAAGAATTTATTCATTTCAACTTTTACTCTTTCCCTAATCATTTTGTCGTCATCAAGATTTTCTTTCATTAAACGAACAACTTCTGCTTTAGCGAAAGGTAATTTTTCTTCATCTTCATCAACAAATTCTTCAGTAGTTTCTATAATTTCTTCATCTGACATAATTAATCACTTCATTATTTTTTGAAAAATATTGGTGTAAAAATAAGCAAGTTTACAAAAAACATCTTATTACATCAATATCAATTTTAATATTTATTCAAAGTCTTATTTAAAACTATTGATTATTTTACATATACGGCAAATAATTTTTATGGAAATAATGTTAACTAGTAAAATAATTAAGTAAAAAATTAATAATTTTGACACTTGAAAAATATGAAAAAATCGATTAAAAAAATAAAAAAATAGTAGCATAAAAGCTACTTTAAATTATCTTTTCTTTGAAATATTTGAACCGCAAAAAGCTACTGAAATCAAAGCAATGACAAATAAAATTCCAACAGGAAGACCAGTTTCCCTCATTTCAATACTTGCTTTTGCAACAGCATCAAAATCACCTATTCCAAATCCATTATCATTAAATCTAGAATATGTTCCAGGATTGAATGGATTGTCCGGATCTATGATTTTTTTAATGACTTCAACAATTGATTCGGCATAATTATTCAGCATATTATGATCTAAAGTCTTAGAAATTACTGAAACCTTGTTGCTGATTAAACCTTCCTTTGTAGAAATGGCATCAATATACAAAGATGCTTTTTCACCATTAGGCAATGATTCAATATGCCATATATCATTGACACTATCATAGAATCCAGATGCAGCGAAAACTGATTTAAACTCAAGAGCATCATCTTTAATTTCTGTAATGTTAATATCATTGGCCATATCCGGACCGTTATTGGTAATTTCAATTGCATAGGAAATTAAATCACCAACGGCATACTGCAATTTTGAAACCGTTTTTGTAATAGCCAAATCTGCTGCCGGAGGTACAATGACACTTTTTTCTGCCCTATCATTGGAAGGATTATAATCATGCTGGTCACTTCTTACGACAGCAACATTATTGAATTCACCGGTTTTATCAGCACGGGAAATAATAGTTAATTCCATGGTTTGACCAGAAGCGATATTTCCTACATACCATGTTCCCACTGTAGAATAGCTGCCATCACCCTGTGCACTAATGAAGGTTAGACCTTCAGGCAATGAATCTAAAACAAAAACACGGGTAGCATCGCTTGGACCATTATTTTTAACAATGAGAGTCCATTTTACCAAATCTTTGTAATTGACTACACTTTGATTAGCAAATTTAGTTACTTCCAAATCAGATGAAGGGGCAACATTTATTACGGATTCATCCTTGTTATTATGTGAATCATGGTCATATTCATTTGCATTTGCTGTAACAATGTTTTTTATTTCACCAATAGCTTTGATTCTGGTAATTATATCTAACTTTTGAGTTTCACCAACATTAAGGCAACAGAATTTCCAAAAACCATCTGTGTAATATCCTTTTGATGAATCATAACTAACAAGTTCAAGACCTTTAGGCAAAACATCAGCAATTTCGATTTCTGTTGCATTATCCGGACCATTATTCCTAACAGTGATTGACCATTTAACCAAATCATAGTAATTCGGAGAAGTATTGTTTACTTTTTTTCTAATCTCTAGGTCAATAGCCGGAGGAACTTTAATTGATTTGTTAGCTTCATTATTAGACTTGTTATAATCATATTCGTTGCCTGTGACAATGACTTTATTTGTAAAATCACCTGTTTTGACAACTTTAGTGATTATTTCCAAATTAACTATTTCACCAGCATTCAAATCATCAATAGACCAAATTCCATTAATGTAATTTCCTTTACTTGCAGTTGATTTGACTAATTCAAATGCATCGGGCAATAATTCAGTTACCTTAACATCTGTTGCTTTATCTGGACCATTATTTTTAACAATAATGGTCCATTTAATGTTTTCTTTGTACAATGGAGTTGAAGTGTTTACCATTTTAGCAATCTCCAAATCGCTTGAAGGTGGAACATTGATGGATGAATTATCTTCATTGTTAGATTTATTATAATCATATTCATCAGATGAAACACTGGCATTATTAATCATCATACCTGTTTTATTGACAAAGGTCATAATTTCCAATGTTTTTGATGAAAATGCATTTAATGTACCAATATCCCATTTTCTGCCATCATAATTACCATCAGCAGCCATTACTATCAAACCATCAGGCAATATATCTTCAACTAAAACACCATGTGCATCATCAGGACCATTGTTTTTGACAATAATAGACCATTTTACATATTGATGATAATTTGGAGATGAATTATTTACCAATTTTATCATTTCCAAATCTGCAGCCTTAGGAACATCAATGGACTCTTCATCCACATTATTTGTTTTATTAATATCATATTCGTTTCCAGTAACTGATGCAACATTTCTGATTGAACCTGTTTTATTAACTCTACAAACAATATCCAAAGTAGTGGAATTGCCATTAGCTAAATTACCAACAGACCATATACCATTAATATAATCACCGGCAGAAGCAGAATATGAGTGATAAATCAAGCCAGACGGCAAAATATCACTAACACTGACATTAGTTGCATTATCCGGACCCATGTTTCTTATAACCAATGTCCATTTAATTAAATCCAAATAATTAGGATTACTTACATTAACAACCTTATTTAAAATCAAATCTGCAGTTTTAGCAACAGATATGGCTTCAGACACATTATTATTGGAAGCATTGTAGTCATATTCCTTTCCAGAAACATTAGCATCATTAATAATGATTCCAGTAATGTTCACTAAAGTAACGATTTCCAAACTTTTGGATTGGCCAACATTTAAAGTACCAACAGACCACTCACCATCAACATAACTGCCATTGGAACTTTTAAACACCAATCCTTGAGGAATAACATCACTAACAGTAATTTCAGTTGCATTATCCGGACCATTATTTCTGACAGTCAAAGTCCATTTAACCAAATCACCATAATTAGGATTAGAAATATTAGATTGCTTAGTAATAATTAAATCTGCAGCTTCAGGAACATTGATTAATGATTCTGCCTGATTATTGATTTTATTAATATCATACTCATTTCCAGTAACTAATGCAACATTCTTTATTAAACCTGTTTTATTAACCCTACAAACAATATCCAAAGTAGCAGAAGCATATTTAGCCAAACTGCCAACAGACCATTTACCATTAACATAACTACCATCAGTAGTATAATATGACTGATAGATTAAGCCAGCAGGCAAAACATCACTAACATTAACGCCACTAGCAGCATCAGGCCCATTATTCCTAACGGTCAAAGTCCACCTAACCAAATCACCATAGTTAGGATTGCTTACATTAACAACCTTATTAATGGACAAATCAGCAGCCTTAGAAACATTGATAGTTTTTGATGCATTATTATTTGAAGAATTATAATCATATTCTCTTCCAGTAACTGTTGCAGTATTTACAATAGAACCTGTAACATTCACCAAAGTAATAATTTCCAAACTTATAGATTTACCGACATTTAAAGTACCAACTGACCACTCACCATTAACATAACTACCATTAGAGCTATTAAATATCAAACCCTCAGGCAACACATCACTAACAACAACATTAGTCGCATCATTAGGCCCATTATTTCTGACAGTCAAAGTCCACATAACCAAATCACCATAATTAGGATTAGAAATATTAGATTTCTTTGTAATAGCTAAATCAGCAGCATCAGGAACATTAATGGATTTTTCATCCACATTATTCTTTTTATTAATATCAAACTCATTTCCAGTAACTGATGCAACATTCTTAATTGAACCTGTTTTATTAACTCTACAAACAATATTCAAAGTAGCGGAAGCATCTTTAGCTAAACTGCCAACAGACCACATGCCATTAATATAACTTCCAGCAGAAGCAGAATATGACTGATAAATTAAGCCAGAAGGTAACACATCACTAACATTAACTCCACTAGCAGAATCAGGACCCATATTACTAACCGTTAAAGTCCATTTAACCAAACTTCCAAAATTAGGTGCTGTATTATTTACATTTTTAGATATTTTTAAATCAGCCGCTTTAGCAACATTAATTGTTTTGGATGCTTTATTATTTGCTAAATTATAATCATACTCTTTTCCACTAACTGTTGCAGTATTTACAATAGGTCCAGTAGTATTTACTAAAGCAATTATTTCTAAAGTTCTTGATTGTCCGACATTTAAAGTACCGACAGACCACTCACCATTAGCATAATTTCCATTAGAGCTATTAAATATCAAACCCTCAGGCAACACATCACTAACAACAACATTGGTGTCGACATCAGGCCCATTATTCTTAACAGTCAAAGTCCACTTAACCAAATCGCCAAGATTAGCACTTGTAACATTACTTTGTTTAATGACTGACAAATCTGCTGATTTAGGAATTGTAACTTTTTGAGAATCTTTATTATTATCTGTATTCCAATCAAATTCATTAGAAACAACATTTGCAGTATTAATGATATCACCAGTTCCATTGATTAAAGTAGTGATTTTGAGAGTTGCAGAAGCACCTTTAGTTAAATTACCAATATTCCAAACACCATTTACATAATTACCAACAGAAGCAGAATATGACTGATAAACCAAACCCACAGGCAATACATCAATAACTTTAACTCCTGTTGCATCATTTGGACCATTATTTACAACATTTATTGTCCAGACAACCTGATCATGATAGTTATATGTTTCATAATTGGAATTTTTAATAACCGCATTATCTACTTTAGGCCTAACAACAAAAGTTGTTTGATTTGTAATGGCTTTGTAATAATTATCTTCAAAATGCTTTGCAGTAACTGTGTAAGTTCCTACTTTTAAATTTGACAATACATCACTAACTTCGCCTAAATAATTAGATTTTAATGTTTTATTATAAACTACAGTACCATCAGAGTCTTTAACAGTCAATAATACATCAATATTATATTCGCGGGAATCTTGATATAATTGACCACTGTTTGTTGCTCCATAAACTGGTATTTCACCATCAATTTTTATATATCTATTTGAAGCAGCATTATAAATTGCATTTGAAACAGCCAAATTATCATAATCTCCGATATTGTTTCCACCATATATTACGGCACCTATTCTTTCAGTTTCACCATAGTAAATATCACTAGCACATATAGGGAGCGCATAAACCCAAGCCTGATTTTTTGACATGACATTATCTGTTATATTTAAATCTTTTCCGGATTTATCGTAGTAAATTGCACTACCGTTTCTTGCAACATTATACTCAAAAATATTATTATTTACTGTATCCAAAGTCCCATTAATATAAATAGCACCACCTAACCCATCATTTTTAACATTAGGATTTGCAATAGCAGTATTATGTCTAAAATATGATCTTTGAATATTTGTGGATTTACCATTAACATATATTGCACCACCATTACGTTCTGCATCATTATAATTGAAATTTGAATTACTGACATCAAGAGTATTTGTATCAATAAATACTGCACCACCATCTTTAGATGCATAATTATCATCAAAATTACAATCATCAATTTTAATACTAGAACCTGCTAATTTTACAGCCCCACCATAAGGAGCTCTATTTAAACTAAAATCACAATCAATTATTCTAAGATTTTGTGAATTAAAATTATCCATATTAGAAATTGCACCACCATATTTATTGGCAGTGTTTGATTTAAAAGTACAATTTTTAATTGTTCCTGAACAATGAGTAGTTAAAGCACCGCCGTGATCTGCAGAATTTTCTTCAAATAAACAATTTTCAAATGTAACACCCTCTCTAATACAACTTGCACCAGCATGAGATAAATTGGTTCCATTTGGAGAAATTGCCTTATTTCTAATAAATTTACAATTTTCAACTAGTGAATTTGAAATATATTCTTCTTTCCCTATTTGTAAAGCACCTCCATATACTCTTCCACCATCACTATCACAAACACTATTTGAATCAAATAAACAATCCAATATTCTTACATTATATCCGTAAGCACCCACAGCTCCAGCAGTCATTTTAGCACCATTATTCCTAAATTCACAATTTTTAATTAATAAATTACGCCCATAATCCGGATTTAGGTCAATATCATAACCCGAATATATTGCACCACCAGCCATAGACGCATAATTATCTTGGAATAAACAATTTTCAATTACCACATCCTTTCCATTAATATAAAATGCACCACCATATAATTCACAAGCATTTTTAAAAATGAAATTTGAAAATGATGAACCTGAACCAACATTTTCAACAAAAAATATTCTAGATAAATTTTTTGCATCAAATGTCGCTCCGGACGTAGATGTGAAAGTTATGTTTTTATAAACAGAAATATGAGATTGTGAGTTATCTGTAGTAAATAAACCATTTAAAATAAGTTTATCACCATCACTTAAATTATAATGAATTAAATTTTGAATATCAGAAAATTTTCCATTGTTTAAAGTTATAGTATTAGGTTGCGAAAGTATATCTTGTTGAGAATTTCCTAGTATATCTTCATCAATTGCATTTACATTACCATTTGCTTCACTGCCTATCATATTTATAGTATTTGAAGTGTCATTTAAATCTATTGCATTAACACAGTTAATTACACATAGAAATAATGAAATGAAGCATATGGCAATTAAGAAATTTTTGCTAATAGCTATCTTATTTTCAAACATTTTATTTTCTCCTTCGAGGAAATTGATAACCACCATTAATTAACAAAAAAGCTATTAATAAGCATTTAACCTTTTTATTTTAACTTATATCTTTAAAAATTACATTCTAATCTAAAATTTATGCAAAATTTAATGAATTAAAAGCCGACTATCAATGTAGCCAGCTTACACCTCATAATTTAGGACAAATATAAGATCATAATCCAACAATTTTGGACAATTTTACAATCCGAAAATAATTTTATCAAAAAATTATAATATTGCGCCAAAATAAAAGATAATCTATATAAATCCTCTAAAATCTAATTAATACAGATTAATATTTATATTTTTGCTTTAAACTGAATATAAATCTACTTCATTAAGAAATATTACATTAAAATTAGAATTTAACATCGCAATATAAAAACTTTAAACAGTAGGTGAAAAATGAAAAAAAGTAATAAAATTAAAAATATTTTTCAAAATACCACGTTAAAATCTAAAAAACGAATATTCAATACAAATGAGAAGTTTTAAAACGAATATATGCCAAAAATTTAATTTGAAACTAAAATCGAAAACCGATTTTGAAAATCGACAAAGCCTGTAAAAATAATTATAAATATTTTTAAATACACACATTAAAATTAATAGGAAACTTGGTGATATTATCAAAGATGAAAAGTTTGAAGAATTGCATGATTATGAAAGCTTAAGAAAATATTTTAATGCTGAGCTTCTTGAAATAGTAGAAGAGTTAGATAAAGAAGATATTGAAAAAATGAGAAAGTTCAGAGATGAATTTAGAGAGAAATACTTAACAAATCAGGATATTGAAAAAAAATTAAATAAAAAAAATAACTTTTTTCCAAAATTCATAGAGACTTTTGAAAGCGATATTGATATTGACCCCGGAAGACTGTTAGGTTTGACTGACGGCATTTTTGGTATGGTAATGACTCTTCTAGTCTTTGGTATGGCTTTGCCCGGCACCCAATTGTTAACTGAAGGAGAGTTTATAGCTTTTTTACACTCAATTGCCCATAGTTTTGGTTTAACTATTGTTAGTTTTATTGTAGTCGCTTCTTTTTGGGTTTATCATCATGAATTTATTAAGATTAAATCATTGAATATGCCATATTTATGGATTAATATGTTATATTTAGCCTGCATATCCATTATTCCATTTACAACATCTATGATAGGTCTTTATTCAGACTTTTTCACAGCCCACCTGATATTTGGAATAAATATATTTTTGACAATCCTGTTCTTTTTAATCATGTATCTCTATGCATATAATAGAGGATTTTTAGAGAATAATCCTTCAAAAAGAGAAAAGAAATATGTTATACATACATTAATCATTCTTATGGGCATTACTATTGTAACAAATATTCTGAATTTCTATTCTACAGAGGATTTTATGTATCTGTTCCTGTTGATTCCAATAATTTCTACAATCCGTGACATCAGATTTAAAATGAAATCATGACTCTTTCAAAAAATTCAAAATTTGTAATAAAAAATATGAATCATTCAAAATCCAATTAATATGGATTAATATCTATTTTTTTGCTTTAAACTAAATATTAATTAATTTTATTAAAAAATATTACATCATTATTAGAATTTAACCCCATTATATGAAAACATTAATTAATATGAAAAACTATAATTAGAAATTAACTTAAAAAAAAGGATAAAACCATGAAAAAGGAATGTACCATAATACTAATAATATTTTTATTGATGTCCTCAGCTATTGGGCAAGTAGCTGCAACAACCACAATATTTTTAACCTCAGATAATGTTATGGGCAATAATGATGAAGTTACCATGCTAAACTCCATAAAAAATTATATAGAAGAGTATAGTAACGGAGATATTAAAGTAATTGTTGATAGTGAATCACCAAGTCCTGGAGAAGCATCAAGAGCATCAGAAAGTGGTGCAGACATATGTGTAGACTTCGCGGCAGCCGACCCCGGAAACCTTCTTGTAATGGCAAAATACAGTATCAATTCCGGAAAACAGATAATTTATGTAAATACTGGAGACTTTGATCTGGACAGTTCACATTCCCTTAGAAGGGCCTGGGACGATAATTACTCACCAACAATATTTGCCGGAGTAAATTATCCAGGAAAATACCTGAATGAATCAGGAGTTAAATACATACAGCCACTGAAAGTATACCCTAATGCTGCACATAAGGGACATCTGCATGAAAATAACGAGGAAGTGAACAGATACATCGCAAGAGAAGTGGTTAATGCCATAGGCAATAACAATTCCAAATACTACGATAATGATTTGGTAATCACACACAATTTATCTCCTTCACAAATGGCCAAAGCAAGCCAGGAATTATACTCAAGCGGAGACAGTGAAATGAATGGTACCTACAACTCATATACAGGTCCGCAATTATTATACCTGACAAGTTCATATCTAAACGGAAATGGACTTGAAAGTCCTGGAGAATATGCAGGGCCATCAAATCCAGAACAATATTCAGTATTTGCAAAAAATTCCTATTCAATAAATGACTATATATCAATGGCAGGTATAGTAAAGCAGTATATGGATGACAACGGAAGAGCGCCAGATTCTATTGAGTATGAAGGTGCTAAAATTAGTTATTATGATTTATTATACAATTTTGCTAAAATAACTGCAAACCATACAGACGGCACACACATGGATTTTGCAAAGAACTATCATTTTGAAAAGGTCCATGAATCAATACTTATAACAATTCTCCCATATGTTTTAGTAATTGTTGTTTTAATACTGGCTTGCGTAGGATTAAGAAAAATAAGAGGCAAAAGAAGAAAGAAAAGAAGAAGATAAATATATAAGTAATAACAATATTATGATATGAGGTGAATTTATGAAGAGATATGTGAGTGAATTAATAGGAACTATGGTTCTCGTTTTATTCGGATGTGGAAGTGCAGCTATCGCAGGAACTGTACTTGGAAATTTAGGAATAGCTATGGCATTCGGTTTATCAATTGTTGCTATGGCATATGTTATTGGAGACATCTCCGGATGTCATATCAACCCAGCAGTATCCATAGGAATGTGGATTGATGGAAGAATGGAAGCAAAAGACTTAATTTTATATATTATTTTCCAATGTATTGGTGCAATTATAGGTACTGCAATACTTGCTGCTTTAATTAACTGTGCACCAGGCCTCGGAGGATATATGGCTACAGGATTAGGTCAAAATGGATTTGGTGCAGCATCAAGCATAGGCATTAACATGACAGGTGCATTATTAACCGAAATAATTTTAACCTTTGTATTTGTATTTACTGTACTTGGAGTTACCAGAAGCGAAAAAACAAGTGTTGTAGCTGGAATTGTAATCGGTTTAACCCTTGCATTTGTACATATTTTAGGTATCCCAATAACCGGTACCTCAGTTAACCCTGCACGTAGTTTAGGCCCAGCATTATTCATGGGCGGAGTAGCTCTCCAACAACTATGGGTATTCATTGTTGCTCCAATTATCGGTGCAATCATTGCTGGTTTAGCACACAAAGGATTATACGATGGAGAATAAATAATTCTTCATATTTTTTTATTTTTTTATACAATAAAATCATCATTCTCTTTTTTTAATATTTAAACATCAACTAAGATTTATATTAATTTAATATTCAATATATCAAAATTTTCAAAAAATTTTATAAATATTGAAAAATAGAGTAATACTATACATTTTTACACTGGAGTATACCAACAAATACAGAAATATTTTATTTATTCTGCAAATATTCCAATCAGTACTGATCCATAAATGAATTTATTTATCAAAAATATGTCTTGAATTTAAAAATCCAGTGCTAATGTTATAAAATAAATAATCGTGAAATAAGTGAAACAATGGACCGTATTCAAGATTTTGAAAAACCTCCTCGAGTTACAATAAAAAGGAGTTTAATAATATTTATTGGAAATATAATTGGAATATATTTAATCATGCTATTTGGATGGGGAATTCCATATGCTGAATTGGATGATGTAGCACTATTTGTAATATTTATAAGTATAATTAATGCATTATTATGGCCCATACTCACTAGACTGTTTATGCCATTTCTTGTTTTGACATTTGGTGTTGGAACATTAGTTTTAAATGGATTATTACTACAAATATTTGCTCCTCTTTTCTACATACAAATTAAAGGTCCTGCAATAATTTTAACTCCAATATTGATGGCTTTTGTAACAACAGTATTATCTGCATTATTAACTATTGAAGATGATGGATCATATTACCGTTCTGTTTATAGGGATGCTAAAAAGAAACGAAAAAAGGAACCAAAAGATTATCCTGGATTAATTATTATTGAAATTGATGGTCTTGCATATGATGTTTTAAAAGAAGCAATTGATAAGGGGTTAATGCCTACAGTCAAATCAATGATAGATAATAATACGCATACACTCAGAATGTGGGAAACAGATTTATCTTCACAAACCGGTGCCAGCCAAGCAGGAATTTTACATGGAAATAATGAAGATATTACTGCATTCAGATGGATTGAAAAAGCAAATAACAATCAAATGATGCAATGTTCTGGAGTAAATAGGGTTAAAATGATTGAAGAAAGAATTTCCGATGGAAATGGATTGCTTGCAGAAAATGGTGCTAGCAGGTCTAATTTATTCTCAGGAGATACAGATAATGTCATTTTTACATTTAGTAAAATATTAAACATTAAAAAATTATATAATAAGGCCTGGTTTTCCGTATTCTCAAATCCAAGTAATTTTGCACGTATAGTTAGTTTATTTTTAGCTGAAATGATTTTAGAAATAATATCCCAAATAAAACACAGAATACTGAATATTCAACCACGAATCAAACGTGGAATTACATATATTCCAGTAAGAGGTGCAACCAACGTATTTATGAGAGAAATTAATACATCCACACTAGTTGGGGACATAATGGTTGGAGATGTTGATGTAGCATATTCCACTTATTTGGGTTATGATGAAATAGCTCACCATTCCGGCGTTCGTGATGAAGATGCATGGTATGCTCTTAAGGGAATGGATAAACAGATAGACCGTTTAATTAAAGCAAACAAGTATACCCCCAGAAAATATCAATTTGTTATTCAGTCAGACCATGGACAAACAAACGGAGCAACATTTAAACAAAGATATGGAGAATCATTTGAAGATTATGTTAAATCCCTACTTCCAAAAGACATGAAAATGTTTGCGAAAATGTCATCAAATGAAGACCACTATGCAGAATCATTCATACCTTTTTCAAAAAAGAACGATGATTTAATTGATAAAGGAGAAGAAAAAGAATTAGGGGCCTCTGAAGTAATCGTACTAGCTTCTGGGAATCTTGCAATGATTTATCTGACTCAATGGAGCCACCGATTAACCTATGAGGAAATAAATGAATATTTCCCTGAATTAATTCCTGGAATTGTTAACAATGAATATGTAGGATTTATCGTTGTCAGATCATCTGAAAAAGGAGATGTGGTAATTGGTAAAAATGGTATTTATTATTTGGATACTGGTGAAATTAAAGGAGAAAATCCTCTTGAACAATTCGGTGAAAATATTACACGGCATGTTAAAAGAAACAGTTCCTTTAAATACACACCAGATATTTTAGTCAACAGTTTTTATGATAAAGAAAACGATGAAGTCTGTGCCTTTGAAGAATTAGTTGGAAGTCATGGAGGAGCCGGAGGCAGCCAATCAAAACCATTCATATTATACCCTTCAGATTGGAATGTTAGTGATGATGATATTATTGGTGCTGAAAGTATTTATAGAATATTAAAAGATAATTTAAAGTCATTAAAAGAAGAATCAAGTGACGATATTAATATAAGCAAGCAATGAATCCCCTAAAATACGAACTCGTGCAATCATATTTTTAATTATATATGCTATGAAGTACAATCTTTTATTATATAATTGATATAAAATATACAATAAGGTGAATATATGAAAATAGTTATTGCAATTGGCGGGTCTATTCTATTGAAGGATTATGATAGTTCAAGATTCGAGCAATATAGTAAAATTCTAAAAGAATTAACAAATGAACATGAATTATTCGTTGTAGTTGGTGGCGGAAAACCGGCTAGAGAGTATATTAGTGTTGTTCGTGACTTGGGAGCTGGTGAAGCTCAATGCGATGATATTGGAATCGAAGTTACGAGAATTAATGCTAAATTATTGTTATCTGCACTTGGAGATGCAGCTTATCAAAGAGTACCTCACAATTTCCAAGAAGCATTAGAATTCGCTGCAAGTGGAAAGATTATTGTTATGGGCGGAACAGAACCTGCACACAGTACTGATGCAGTATCTGCCATTTTAGCTGAATATGTTCATGCAGACAAATTAATTAATTTGACATCAGTAGATGGAATGTACACCAAAGATCCAAATAAATATGATGATGCTGAACTTGTAAGAGAAATAACAGCTACAGATTTACTTGATTTCCTAAATGGTAAAGATATGAAAGCTGGAACTTATGAATTCTTTGATACTACAGCTGTTCAAATGATTAAACGATCCGACTTAGAAACTGTTATTGCAAATGGTTATGAACCTGAAAATCTCATCAAGGCAATTAATGGTGAAGATATAGGAACCAAAGTTATTAATAAATAGGTGATTTTGTGGATAATCTAATTGATATTGGTTTAAATTTAATGCATTCCTCTTTTAAAAAGGACAGAGTTGAAATCATTGAAGAAGCAAAAAAGGTTGGAGTAAATCAATTCATTATTACCGGAACCAATATCCATTCAAGTCACATGGCTCGAGATTATGCATCCAAATATCCGGACACATTATTTTCAACATCAGGTGTTCATCCGCATGATGCTAAAACATGCAATGGACATACAATTTTTGAATTGGAAAAAATAGCTGATGATGATTGTGTTGTGGCTATTGGAGAATGTGGGCTTGACTACAATAGAAATTTTTCACCACAAGATTTGCAAAGAAAATGGTTTGAAGCACAGGTTGAACTTGCAGAAAAACTAAATATGCCTTTATTCTTACATGAAAGAGAAGCTCATGAAGATTTATATAAAATTTTAAGTAATCATGATTCAGTAGTTGAGAAAAGTGTTGTTCATTGTTTTACCGGAACAAAACAAGAAGCTCAAAATTATATTGATTTAGGTTGTTATATAGGTGTTACTGGATGGATTTGTGATATGAAAAGAGGAAGAGACTTGCAAGAAGCAGTAAGTGTAATTCCTCCAGAAAAGTTAATGATTGAAACAGATGCACCCTTTTTAATACCTAAAAACTTTGATAAAAAACCTAAAAAGAATAGAAACGAACCGAAATATTTACCCCACATACTCAAAACTATTGCTATGTGTATGGGTATGGATGCAGAAGAACTTGCATTGCAAGTAACTGCAAATACAAAAGAATTTTTTAAAATATGAAATAGGTGATAAATATGGCAGTAGAACCTCACAAACATTGTCCAATATGTGGAACTCCAATTCCATTAGATGAACTCGTATGCTCCCCCGACTGTCAAAAAGTATGGGATGCAAGATTA
>NZ_JAZTXC010000189.1:0-2309 GCF_045636185.1 Methanobrevibacter sp.
CCAAAGTGAATGTTGTAACCGTGAGAGAATGAAATAGTGTTTCCAGCTTCAACATAAGGAGCGATTTGTTCTTTGTAAACTTTTTCTTGGGTTTCATCAGGTAACAAGATGTGGATAATGTCTGCAGCTTCTGCAGCTTCTTCAATAGTTTTTACATTCATTCCATCATCAACAGCTTTTTGCCAGGATGAACCTCCTTCTCTAAGACCAACAATTACATTTAATCCACTGTCAGCCATGTTTCTAGATTGACCACGTCCTTGACTTCCGTATCCGATTACAGCAATGGTTTTGTCTGCAACGACTTCTGCGTCAACATCGTCATCATAATACATTTTCATCTTTATAACTCCTTTTAGTTTTTTAATAATTTTGTAAATTTAATTTAGCCAATGGCTAATGAATATATTCAATAGACAAATTAGTTAGTGATACTTTTCTCACTGAATGAAAATTACTAATTTCAGTATTAAATATAATGTTTATATATTTAACTTAATAGTTTATAAAACTTATCTATATCTCAAATTTGATGGATTTTAAAAAATATCAGCTGCATTATTGACAAAAATATAACTTAATTAATACGTTCAAAGCGAAAATGCAACATTTATATATGAAAATAGTATAATTAAAAAATATATTAAAATAAAAAATAAATAAAAATATCACAATTAACTGATTTTCAATTAAAGGGGAAAATGAGTAATGAGCGAAAACAAAGAAAAGAATGCAAACATTGAAGTTATTACAGGAGATCCAAAAAGAGCTATTAGAAAGCTTAGTGTCCCTATGATGGTTTCCATGCTTTTGATCATGATGTATAACCTTGCAGACAGTATTTGGGTAGCTGGTCTCGGTGCAGATGCATTAGCTGCAATTGGATTCATCACTCCTTTATTTACCATCCTTGTAGGACTTGGAAACGGTATAGGAGCAGGTGCCAATTCACTTATTGCACGTTACATTGGTGCAGATGACTTCTCCCAGGCAAACAATGCTGGCCTTCATGCAATCTTGCTTTCTGTTATTGTAAGTGCTATCTTCACATTCGTCATGATTGGTGCAATGGTGCCTATTCTTGAACTTATGGGAGCAGGAGATTCAATTAAATATGCTCTTGATTATGGATACATCATATTTGGATTCCTTTTCATATTCGTTTTCTCCGGAGTGGAATCTGCAATATTCAGATCCGAAGGTGATATGAGAAGAGCAACCATAGCAATAGCTGTAACAGCTATATTGAACATGATACTTGACCCAATATTCATTTACTACTTAAATCTTGGAATAACCGGAGCTGCATGGGCAACCATCATATCATGTACAATGTCAATACTTGTTATGAGCTATTGGATATGGGGTAAAAAAGACCTGTTTCTTGATTTAAGCCCTAAAAACTTTAAGTTCAGCACCAAAATCATTTTAGATTCCCTTCAAGTTGCAATTCCATCCACACTTGAAAACGTGATCTTTTCAGCACTTGCAATCATAATCAATTCAATGCTTGTGATTGTAGCTGGAACAAGCGCTGTGGCGGTTTATACTGCATCAATGAGAATTGTGCAATTAACCATGATTCCATTGATAGGTATTGGAACAGCTGTCCTTACAGTAGCTGGAGTGGCTTATGGTGCACACAATTATGAAAACCTGAAGATAGGACATAGCTATGCAATCAAAATAGGATTTGCCATCTCAATTGTACTTGGGGCAATTATGGTGATATTCTCCAATCAAATTGCAATGGCTTTCAGTTACACTTCCGCAAGTGCAGCCCTTGAACCAGAGATAGCTACTGCAATAAGTGTTTTAAGCCTCTTTGTGCTTGCAATACCTCATGGTATAATGTCTTCAATGATGTTTCAAGGAGTGGGAAAAGGAATATACTCATTTATCATTACCGTGCTTAGATCCCTTATAGCTGAATCCATATTCGCTTACATATTCTGTTTCACATTTGGATGGGGACTTATTGGAATATATGCAGGAGTCGTATTCGGATGTTTCGTAGGAGGAACTGTTGGATACATCTGGGCTAAATTCTTTATCCACAAGTTCAAAGCAATATGCGAAGATATGTACGGTGGCATAGAAACATGATTAAAAAATAGTCTTAAAAAAAATTGAAAATGGCTTAAAAATATTAAAAATAGATTGAAAGAAAAAATAAAAAAAGTAGTTAAGAGAAATACCCTTAACTAATGATGACCTCTTGCTATAGCAGTAGGTCCAGTACGAGCTATTTTCTTAATTCCAAATGGTTTAAGCAATCTTAAAAATGAATCGATCTTTTCAGGATTGCC
>NZ_JAZTXC010000190.1:0-4684 GCF_045636185.1 Methanobrevibacter sp.
CAACGAGATTTATCAGAAACGTTCAGCGTATCCGAACCCGTTGTTGCCAGAACTCTAAAAAATCTTGAAAACAAAGGATTTGTAATACGAACTAAAGACCCGAACAATAAAACCCGAAGACTACTTTCTTTAAGTGAACAGGGTTTTGAAATAAGTGAAAACATGTTACATATTACCGATGATTGGTTAAAAGAGATCTATAATGACATCAATGAATCAGATATTGACAAATTTAATGAAATAATTAAATTATTGACGATTAAATCATTAAAATTATAATATTAACATAATTTGGAATTGATATGATGCACACATTAATTTACTAAAGATTTCATCAATCAAAAAAGTGTTTTTGACGTATCCCCAGACATTGAAAAGGATGAATTGTATGGGCATTCAGGGCCTAATTGTGCCGGCAAATAAACAACTCTAATACATTTAATAAAAAACAACTAAATTAAAAGGTGATAATTATGGCAGAATCATTATTGGACAAATGGTGCGGACAACCATGGCTGCATGCAACATATTTTTTAGGAATCGTGATGTTGAATGTTTTGATAATAAATTGGGGCGTATGGGATGTGCCGCAAAAATTAATGGCATTGCTTGCAATATTTCTACCTTTGCATGTATTTGAAGAGCTTACCTGGCCAAACGGATTTCATTTCATGATGAACAAGATAATTCAAAAATCAGACAATCCTCTTGCATATCCTGAAAACAGGCTAACCGACATGATTACAAACTTTGGAGCTGAAATATTATTCATTGCATTAACATTCCTCACACCAATGCTTGGAAACAAAGGAGTGATATTTGTAATATTTTTCGGTATCGGCGAAACAATTGCCCATACAGTATTCAGCACACTAACATACAGACAATATAAATCCAAAGGCAAAAAAACATTATATTCACCAGGATTAGTGACTGCATGGTGTTTATTGCTTGAAACAGCCATTTACGGCGTATACTGGTTAATATATTCAAAAACATTTGTTATGGCAGACTTATGGGGATTGGCATTAGTGGCATTTCTAATCATATTCATGATACGTTTACCGTTTATCATATCCTATAAAAGTAAATCCACAAGATTTGCATATTCAGAAATAGGATATCTGGAAAAATACGAATCTGATTGAACTTCCCACTGCGTAGATATCAAGTTATTTCGAGTGAAAAGAAATGGAAAATATTTAAGAACATAATATTTCTATTACAAATGGAGGTTAGAATAATCTAGTTTGTTTGTCAATATAGCTGGGTTCCCTAACCTCTTTTACAACATCACCCTCTTTAACATCCCCAATAAGCAAGGGTGAATCCGGATTATGCAACTTTTGGTTCTTTTTAACTAGCTTCATGTTACTGTTGGCATAACAATATTTGCATCCGTGCATACATGTGTTATATAATCCAATATCCCTTCCCATTAAACAATTGCATTCACGATTCCTATACTTTCCTTTGGGGACTTTTAAATTATTTCCAATAGCTTTTTCCAACACCTGTTGGGTCATGCATCCTGATGAATCGAAACCGAACTGGTCAAGCGGGGTACCTTCAACACATGTTTTCATTTGTATGTCATATTCATCAGCAATTCTTGCAAAATTTTTGCCTATTTCCAAGCGTTCATCTGTTGTAACTTCACGAGCCTCAGGAAAATTTCTTAAAACCTTCGGATAGAGATCAATAAAACTGATTGTGCAATCTGAAGTATATTTATGCAGTTCAGATGCCATTTCTTCAAATTTTTCAATATGAAAATCAATTGAATATTTATCTGTAATGAAAATGGGATCATATCTCCAGGACACACAGTTGATTCCCAAAGTCTGTGACAGCTCATTAAATGTTTCAATGACTTTCTTATAGTCTGGAACATTTACTTCAATATCCTTGCCGTAGGGATTAATTGTCGTAAACCAGAATTGTCTGTAGTCAGACAGAATATCAAGATTCCTGACTAGAGGTTTTGGATTTTTAGAGCAAAAGCAGATACAATCTACAGTTTTAGGATTGAAATTATATTTATATATCTGATTGTTGTATGGATTTTTACTGAGTACAAAACCCTCTTCAATTCTGTTTAAGAACCATTTTGAGTAAAAAGCAGGAATATCAGTTCTTGTACCAGTATTGATTATCATGAAAAAAATAAGATAAAAGAGATTTATAAATCTCTTCCGAAAATGTGTACTGCTGCAGTTCCTCCGGTACCACCGATGTTGTGGGTCATACCGATTTCTGCACCATCAACTTGACGTCCACCAGCTTCTCCTCTTAATTGCCATACGATTTCAGCTGCCTGAGCAATACCTGTTGCTCCAAGAGGGTGTCCACGAGCTTTTAAACCTCCTGAAGAGTTGATTGGGAAATCACCGTCGATTTCTGTTTGGCCTTCTTCAATAGCTATTCCACCTTTACCTTTTTCGGCAAATCCTAAGTCTTCAACTGCCAAAAGACCGTTGATTGAGAAACAGTCGTGAACTTCAGTAACATCAATATCATTTACAGTAACTCCAGCCATATCATATGCTTTTCTGGAAGCCACTTTTGTTGATTCAATAGTAGTGATATCTTTTCTGTCGTGTAATGTCAATGTTCCTGAAGCTTGAGCGGAAGCTTTTACGTAAATTGGAGTATCAGTATATTCACGTGCTTTTTCAGCAGGAACCAAAACAATAGCTGCTGCTCCATCTGATACAGGAGAACAGTCAAGCAATGTTAACGGATCTGCAACCATAGTAGAGTTGATTACTTTATCTACACTGATTTCAAATGGGAATTGTGCATTTGGATTTTTAGATGCATTTTTGTGATTTACAACTGAAAATTGTGCCAATTGTTCACGGGTTGTACCGTATTCGTGCATGTGTCTTTTTGCAATCATTGCATATAATGAAGGGAATGTTGCCCCTTGCTGTGCTTCCCATTCCTGATCTGATGCTGTTGCAATAGCTGGAGTAGCATCGACTACATCAGTCATCTTTTCAACACCTGCAGAGATTACCACATCATGAAAACCTGATGCCACAGCCATAATACCTTGTCTTAAAGCCAATCCTCCTGATGCACAAGCAGCTTCAACTCTTGTGGTTGGAACAGGGTTTAAACCTACGTGATCGGAAATAAGGGCCGCAATATGTTCTTGTTCTACAAATAATCCTGAAGACATGTTTCCAACAAACATTGCTTCGATTTCATCTCCTCCCATACCGGCATCGACCAAAGCCTTTACACCAGCTTCAGCAATCAAATCTCTGAAAGAGGAATCCCATAATTCACCGAATTTTGTTTGTGAAACACCAATAATAGCAACGTCTCTCATAATCTAACCTCCCTACATTTTAATTTTACCTTTGAATTTAGCATAAACAGCATAGTCAACATAAGTTTTTTTGGAAATGATTTCTTCTGTTTTAGGAGCCAAATCTCTTTTTTCAGTTATTTCATCAGTTACTTCCAAGGCGAATCCGTCACTACCTGCACCTGAACCGTATGATACGACAAATATTTTGTCTCCAGGTTCGGCTACATCCAAGATGTTGGATAATGCCAGAGGTACAGCACCGGAATATGTATTTCCAATGTTTGGAGTCAATAATCCCTGAGAGTATTGTTCAGGAGTGAATCCTAATTTTTTAGCTGCCCTTAAGTAAAATTTACCGTTTGGTTGGTGGAAACAGGCATAATCATAATCGCCCGCCTGAGTGTCAGTCAATTCAAATAAGTTTTTAGCTGCACTCAATACATGTTTGAAGTAAGCAGGTTCTCCGGTAAAACGTCCACCGTGAGATGGGTAGTCTTCACCTTCCCTTCTGTAAAAGTCTGGAGTGTCTGTAGTAAAACTGTAAGTTTCCTCTATTTCAGCCAAAGTATTTTTCTTACCAATGATATATGCGGCACCACCGGCAGATGCAGTGTATTCAAGTGCATCTCCAGGAGCACCCTGAGATGTATCTGCACCGATAGCCAATCCATATTCAATTCTGTCACTTTCAACAAGACCCATAGACATTTGGATACCAGCAGTTCCTGCTTTACATGCAAACTCCAAATCGGCTGCAGTCAAGTCAGGTGTTGCGCAGACAGCTTCTGCAACAATGGTTGCTGTTGGTTTTACTGCATACGGATGTGATTCAGAACCTACATAAACAGCACCAATCTTTTGTGGATCAATTTGAGCTCTTGCTAGAGCATATCTAGCAGCTGTAACTGCAATAGTTGCAGTATCTTCATCAGCAGAAGGAACAGATTTTTCGTTAACAACTAACCCATTAGATAACGCTACAGGGTCATCACCCCATACTTTAGCAATTTCTTCTACTTTTATTCTATATGAAGGCACATATGCCCCATATCCTACAATTCCTACCATTAAATCACCGTAAATTTTATCATTTAAAGTATAATCTTTAAAAAGTATTATAATTAATTAATATATGTTTTTAATCTATATATATAGATAACTACTTAAAATAAGTATTTTAATAAAAGATAATAATTTTTCTTGAAAAAAAGATATTTTTTGATATGCAGCTGCCGGGATTCGAACCCGGGTTGTAGGCTTGGAAGGCCCAAGTAATAACCAGACTATACCACAGCTGCAAAAGTAAAAGTGCGGCGTCCGGGATTTGAACCCGGGTCTCTAACGTGGCAGGCTAGAGTCTTA
>NZ_JAZTXC010000191.1:0-34553 GCF_045636185.1 Methanobrevibacter sp.
ATATAATTTATATGTCGAATAAGGTTCAATTAAAGGAACATACATTTCTCCCTTTTTATTGTCATATTCAATAGTTAATTTGTTTTTTTCTAATGTCAATACATAATTTTTACCTGTTGAGGGTAATTTAATATTCTTTGAATAGAATTCACCATGAGAATCTACCTGATTAATAGTATTTGCAACAGTATCTAAAATCACCCTATGATTCAAGTCAGATTCAATATCCAGTGCAGAATTCATTGCATTTTGCGAATAAACTAATAAACCGCAAGCCACAATTAATATTATAAAAAGTGAAAATAAAAATTCCACAGATATAAAACCTTTATTATCCATAATTTTAGATTATCTTTGGAATTAATAAATTTAACTCATTTTAAAAAGCAATATTGCTTTCAAAAGGTAAAATTGTAGTGGATAATAAATATATATTAGATTAAATAAAATAGTATTTATGACAGCTAAAGTAATTTTTATTGGAGCCGGACCGGGTGACCCTGATTTAATAACTGTAAAAGGAAGAAAAGTTATTGAAAAAGCAGACGTGATAATTTATGCAGGTTCCCTCGTTAACAAAGAAGTATTAGCTCCAAGAAAAGAAGATTGCGATGTACATAATAGTGCTTATTTAAATCTCGAAGAAACAATTGACATTATGGCAAAGGCAATTGATGAAGACAAGCTTGTTGCACGTGTCCATACAGGCGACCCAGCAATTTATGGAGCTATAGGTGAACAAATACGTGAGCTAAAAAAGCTTAACATTGAATATGAAATTATTCCTGGAGTAAGTTCATTATTCGGAACAGCAAGTGCACTTGAAGCAGAATTAACAATACCTGAAGTTTCACAAAGTGTTATTATTACACGTCCTGCTGGAAGAACACCTAAAAAGGAACTTGAAAGTATTAGAAGTTTTTCCAAACACAATGCAACAATGTGCATATTCCTTGGAATCTCCATGATTGACAAAGTTGTTGACGAACTGCTTGAAGGTTACACTGAAGACACACCAGTGGCGGTAGTCAAAAAGGCAACTTGGCCAGACCAGGAAATAATAAGAGGAACATTAAAGGATATTGCAAGCAAAGTTAAAGAAGCCAATATAACAAAGACTGCAATGATTGTAGTTGGAGATGTTTTAGACCCGGGTGATTTTACACCATCTAAGTTATATGACGCAAACTTTAAACATGAATATCGATGAAAATGCTATCCCTAACATCTTTTAGGGAAATTACCTATTTTTTTACCAAATGCCCAAAAAAATTAAAAAATAATTATCTATGATGATTTTTTTATATAACTTTTTATATTAAACCAAACCATAATATATCATATGAAAGATTTATTCGATTTTTGCAAGTTTGGGGAATTTAACCTCAACAGCCGTATTGTAAGAACGGGATTATGGGAATCTGAAAGAGAACAACCAGGTAACTTAACACCTGAAATATATAATCGTTACGAAAACATCGCCGCAAGCGGTGTTGGACTGATAATCAGCGAATTGATATCACTTTATCCTAGAGATGCATTTTCAAAATACTCACATACTCCACATTTCAAACGTTTTGTCCGTGAATTTAAGGACTTGACTGATTTAGTTCATGTCTATGATGTTCCAATCTTTGCACAGCTTGGATTTGTACAATACAATAAGCATGCAGAACAGAATATGCGTGTTGAAGATATCAGTATTGAAGATATAAGAAAAATACAGACTGATTTTATAGTTGCTTGTCAAAAATGCGATTATGCAGGTTTTGATGGAGTTCAAATAGCTTTAGGAAATTATTACTTCCTGACTAGATTCATTAGCCCTTACTTCAACAAGCGTGAAGACAAATACGGTGGAAATACTTTAAATCGCTTAAGAATTGTTCTGGAAATGATTAAAGTAATCAAAAAAACAACTAATCTGCATATCAACTGCCGATTAAATGCATTTGATATTCAGGTTGGTGGTATGACAATAGATGACACCATTGAAATAGCCAAATTACTTGAAAAGCATGGTGTTGACAGTTTACAAATTACTAGGCCACGTTCCCCACAATACTTCTCCAAGGAAAATATTGACAGGACTCCTCCAGAATTTACTTCAAGAACAATCAAAAAGATAAATCCATTAATCGATGAATGTGAAAAGATTATTGACAGCGTTAATATACCTGTTATATTGGGTGGTGGAGTCAATAGCCAAAATCAAATCAATAATATATTGAATAACTCAAAAATTGAATTCATTTCAATGCAAAGGCCTTTTGTAGCTGACCCAACATTCCTAGTTGAATGGAAATTAAAAGGTAATGGCGAAAATAAGTGCATATTGTGCAATAATTGTTATTGGAAAAAAACAAGCACATGTTTCTTCCCTAGGACTTGCAAAGACAAGTTTTAATACTGATTTTTAATATCATTCATTAATTTTAATTTTTCAAAGGCAACATCCATTGGTGCTCTCCTTAATCCACAATCAGGATCCAGGAGTATATCTTCTTTTCCAACAATATCAATTCCTTTTGAAATAAGCTCTTCAGTCTTTTCCTTTGAGTCTACTTCGTTTTTAGAAGAATCAATACAGCCAAATCCTATCTTTTTGCCTTTAAACAAATCCATATTTTTTTCCAAAATGCCCAAATTAACATTATTTCCAGCAAATTCAAAGTCAAGAATATCTACATTAAACTTGGCAATATCCTTATATGCACCTTCAAGAGTACCGCAAACATGCATAGCCAAAGGAATACTTAAACCATCATGCAATATATCAATAGCTTCACGTGCAACCTTCATATTTACCATGCCTGTTGACAAGAACGGTTCATCGACCTGAATATAAACAGGTTTTACTCTACGTTCAATAGCATTAACTTCAGATTTTAAACTGTGTGCCAAATCAATAATGGCATCATCCTTTTCCTTATAAAAAGAAGAGATTCTGGATGAATGAATAATGGTTGAAGGACCTGTAATGATACCTTTAACTCCTTTGCCTTCAGGAACATTTCCATTATAATACTCCTTGACTAATTTTTTGGCATAAAGTAAATCTTTAACGGAAATTTCACCAATAGGCCTTAGAATTTTAGAAACAATATATGTATTTCCATCTTTTATTTTAAATCCAGGAATATACTTTGAAAAACTAGAAACCATATCCCCTCTTACCTGACCGTCAGATACTATATCAACACCCGCATCAAGCTGAGAAAATACAGCATGCTTAATTGATTCCTTAAAAGGATCATATGCTCCAAAAGTTTTAAGAATTTTATCTTTAAAGTTAGACGGTTCTTTAAATTCAACAGGATAACTACCTACAACAGTAGAGCGCATACTAATCACTTATTGAGTATTTAATTCTCTAATTTTATCTATTTCTTCAGCATCAATAGGCAATTCAACAACTGAAGTACCGTGGCATGGTTTTGTGTATGGAATAAAAACAGTTCCTTTTTTATCGTCAATTCCAATAGGAATAGGTGGAATTCCTATAACACGAACACCCAATACCTGATCGCCAGGCTTAACATAAATAATTTCATCAGCTTTAAAACGAATAATCATAGCACAGTCTTTAAAACCTGCTTTTGATGCGTGAATTTCATAATTGTCTGATTGTTGAAGATATGTGTCTAAACAGAATGACATTTTATTCCAACTCCTTTAATGCTCTGTCAAAATTAACTTTAATCGGTGAAGGATTATGGAATGCTCTTACAGCATAAATTTTAGCTTTGCTTCCACTTTCTTCAATCATCTCGACAAATTCACCAACTAAATCCAAGTCTCTTTCAAATACTAATGCAATGGATTTGGTATTTAGAATTTGATCGAATGTTACGAAAAACGCTGCCGCAGCATCCTTATGAACGAATCCGACTAACAAGTCATAATCGCCTTCGCCAATTTCACCTAAAGTTCTTTCTAAATCTACAAGATTAAGCTTATAATAGTTTTCAGGGTCAGATACCCTTACTAATTTTGAAGCTGCAGGATTGGCTGCTATTGTAACGTCATAACCTAATTGCGTTAATTTACTAAATGCATAAACGGCCATAGGAGTTTGAGATGGAGTTTCCGGACAACCCAATAAGATTAAAGCTTTCATAAAATAGTCTCCCAATAATTTAAGTTCTTGATTTTAATGTAACTGCATTTGCCAAAATCAATGATCCTAAGAACATGAATGATAAAAGTGCAGTACCGTTAATTGTCCTGTTAAATATGAATAAACCTATTAATGATTGTGAACAAAATGCTGCTAATGCACCAGTTAATAATACCTCTCTACCTAAGTATTTTTTACTGTTTTTTTCTCTTTTATCTCTGTACATGGACAATATTTTAAATCCAATGAGAATAGTTCCCAATACAAATACAACTAAACCTATAAGGCCCAAATAACCAAAATCAAATCCATAGCCTAAAATACCTGGAAGCATATAATCAATTGTATCCTTTTGGTTTACCAATATACCGAAAAACATTGGGAAAGGAAGACCGAAGAATAAAACTAACTGCATTGGAAGTGTGATATAACCTTCAGCAAATGCTGTTCCTTCAGCACCCCAATAGGAAGCATTAGCATTGTGTCCTATAAGTTGGATATTGTTCAATACCATTTTTACACTGGATGTAGAGTACTGTTCAATCCTACCTAACCTTAACAAAGGTGAAAAAATTGTCATTCCAGTAATTCTTGAAACAACCTCTAAACTTAAAAATCCTGCAATAGCCAAACCAAAGAAGAGGAGAATTCTTTTTACTGTAAATAAAGATTTTTCTCTGAATGATTTGGACAATATAGTGTAACCTATAAATAAACCTAAAAACCATAACAATAAGAATGATCTGTGCATTAATCCACCGAACACGGTGATACCAACAATAAATAAGATTACAAATCTTCTAAGTGGCTTAACATCAACACCCGAGCTCCGCATAACTTTCAGCGATGCTAATGCAGTTACTGCACCAAGAAGTGCAATAGGCCCAAATGGGTGAGTAAACTCTGCTTGACTGGAAGATACAATAAGCAAACCAATATCTGCTCCGAAAAGAAGAGTAAACCCTCCTGCTAAAAATAAAGATAAAAATGTTACAACACTTAGAGATAACGGAACTAAGTTAAGGAAAAAGACCAATAATACAAACATCATTATTCCTATTTCCAATATAAGTTGTAAATGATTTTGAGCTATTAATATCATAATTTAATCACAATTAAAATTTATTTAATAAATTTAAGTGGACTGACCGGGATTTGAACCCGGGGCCTCCGCCATGCCAAGGCGACGATCTCCCATCTGAGCTACCAGCCCGTTATAAATATAGTATATAAAAAGTATTATTTATACATGTATACTAAATATTTGTATCTTTTAATTATAAAATACTTTTGTTATTTTCTCACTACAGTCAATTTAAGAATTTTTTCATAATTTTTTTCTTCAATTTTTCTATCTTGGTCTGTAGTTCATGTTGAATTTTCTTGCAGGTATAGGTCTTCGAAGCAATTTTCTTTCATTTTTGATTAAGAAATTAAATCCACTTATTTAATTGAAACATTGACAAACATTTAGAAAAATATTTAATACAGCATTTATAAAGATTTAAATACAAAAACTTATATTCATCATTATTCTTTTAGTTTTTGCATTTGTTTTAAACAAATGTGGGAATTTTAAGTCAAATTATGAATATTATTCAATAGGAGGTTAAAAATGAACAAAAAGATATTGATTGCACTGTCTGTTGTCTTTGTAGCCATTATTGCTATGGGAACCGTATCCGCATTTGAGATTCCAGGTTTAGGATCTCTTTTTGGAAGCCCACCTGACCAAAACGTAACTCTTGATGGAGAAACTTTCCACGTTCCAGGTACATTTAAAGAAAATACAAACATTAGTAAAAATGCAACTGTAAAGGATTATACTTTTTTTACAACCACCGATTATGCAAAAGGATTTAAGAATGATACAAATTATATTAACATCCTAATAACGGAATACAACAATACTAATGCTAAAGATTTCGAAAATTACATGAACGGAACATCCAAAAACGTTAACGGAACAGAGGGTTATCTATACTATGATGGCATTGGATATACATTCACATATGCAAAAGGAAATAAAGTAATTTCAATACAATCAGATAATGAAAAATTAATTGCCCGTACAATAGCTTAAATACTTATTTAAGCTATTTTCTTTTTTTAAAACAATAATTCCTTATTTTACTCAAAATATATGTCAGTTAAATCCATCATCTTAATTTAGAAATGAATAATTTTTTCTTTTTATACTTATTCTTCATTGAATCATTCACATATGAAAATATGATTTATTTTTTTAAATCCATTAAAAATTATTTAAACATTCATTAAAATAATTGAAAATATTGGTGCAACCCATTAGATTATTGATGGTAAAATTAATTATATGCGATGAAAGTGAATAGAAGATAAGAAAAATACTTTTGTTGTATAATTAATCGTTACTTTGCATTTTCCAATTGTAACAAAATCATATTTAAAAAAAAAATGAAAGCTATTAAAATTAATTAATAGCTTTAATATTATTGTTTGAACCGAACTGTTAAAGCATTTCAATCCAGAACACATAATCTTTTATAATTGTAATGGTATTTGAAATGCTTAAACCATTATAGGATGCAGTCATTATGTATACTCCAGGATCTAAGTATATCCTTGATTTAGCGATTCCATTATCATCAGTTTTTACTTTATATACCTCACCAGCAATGGATAATATAACATATTGGTTAGGATATGGTTTTCCCAAATCATTTAGTAATAGCACTTCGTAGTATATTCTTTCGGAATAGCCTTGTACTATATCTTTGGAATATAAAATGCTTAAGACTTTTATTGTGTTTGATGCCATATAACCATTATACGAAGCAGTTACAATATATGTTCCAGGGTTTAAATTAATGGCCAAACTAACATAACCATTTGCATCGGTTTTTTTATGGTATATGACTCCATTGATGTTTAAATCCACATTAACACCCGCGCCTACAGGTTTACCCACATTATCCAATATCCTTAATGTGTATTTTGATGGACTCTTATAATATTTGGTCAAATCTTTGTTTTCCACAATAATTGGCTTAACGATAATTTTATTAGAAAATAATTCATTTGTTTTTGGATTTATCGCTGTAAGGATATATGTATTTGGCAACAAGTTAATAGTCAGTTTTGCCACACCATTGGAATCCGTATTTCTTTTATAAAATACACCATTGATGTTGAATTCAACTTGAGTGTTCTTCAATAAGTTACCTTTTGAATCAGCAAATGCAGCATAGTATTGTGTACCATTCTTATACATTTTTGTAATATCTTTACCATATATCGTTGGTTTAACTGTTATCTTAACAGAAACCTTTTCACCACCACATTCTACAGTGACCGGGTATGTTTTACTGTTTAAGACAATGTTCATTGATGCAACACCATTTTTGTCAGTGGTTCTTTTATAGGTTTTTCCATTAATAGTAATTTTAACCTCTTTATTAGCTAATACTTTTCCATTATTGTCTGTTACTTTAACCGTGAATTTTTCAGAACCACCATAATATTTAGTTAAGTCATTGGCTTGAATTTTTATTGTAGGAGGATTTTTTACAGTTAGCTTATTTTTAATCTTTTCTGCGGTTTTTGGATTTGTCGCTTCAATGTTGTATGTGCCCACTTTCAATTTAAGGGTTAAAGTTGCAATACCATTATTATTTGTGGTAGCCGTGTATTTGGTAGAACCTATGTTAAATGAAACTTTTGTATTTTTTAAAGGAGTTCCATCACTATTTAAAACCGTGACAGAGTATTTTGTACCCTGTGTTGTACCAGTTACATCTTTTCCTGTGATTGTAGGTTTAATGGTAACCTTTGTGGTTATTTGTTTTCCCCCATATGAACTTGTAATCTGGTATGTGCCGCTTGCTTGATTTAAGGCAAGTTTTGCAACACCATTCTTATCCGTTTTCACAGTACTTGTCTTACCGTTGATTGATATTGAAACACTTGCTCCGGATACTACTTTTCCATTGTTAGATACTGTTACGCTATATTTCTGAGATCCCTTATAATATTTGGTTACATCAGATGCCTTGAGCTGAACAGGATTGGAAGATACAGTTAAAGTACCTTTTCTAATTTTAACATTGGTTGCAACATTTGAAGAGACTTTGGCATTTACTGTATATGTGCCGTCATTTAGATTACATGTATATTTATATCCATTGTTATAGTTTAGTTTGAAACTGCTGACTACCTTACCATTTTTATCTGTTATTTGAGCTTCAATTAAACCATCCATACGTATGACATTACCCTTATCATCCTTAATTGTTGCAATCTCTATAGTTTGGCCCTTTTTTACAGTTTTATCAAGGAAATTTAAATTAACCTGAGATGTTATCGGAGCACCGCCTTCATAATATATGGCAGATGGATTTGCACTTTTCATTGCATTATTTTGCAAATAAAGTTGACCTGCTTCATTCCCATTATAAAAATATATTAAATCCGTTTTACTGTTTGAAGTAAAACTTGAATCAGTAACCTGTAAATCACCTGAACAAATAGAATTACCCTTCGGAGCATTATTGTTTGAAAATACACTATTTTTAACAATTAATTTGGATGAGTATAATGCCCCACCTTGTTCGTTGGCAGTATTATCCTGAAAAGTACATCCCTGTACTGAGATGGCATCTGAACAAAATACCGCACCGCCATACCCTGCAGTATTGCCTATAAATTTACAGTTTATAAGTTGCAGCAATGAAGATGAAACTATTGCACCACCAGAACCAACATATTCATTTTTTGCATTTTTAAAATTAATATTTTTTAAAGTAACTCCATTATTATATCCAACATCAAATATACTAGATTTACCGCTTGCATCAATGGTATGACCCTGCCCATCTATGGTAATATCAAAAAATATATATATTCTTCCACTGCCTTTATAATCCTTGTTTAGATATAATGTACCACCCACATCAGTATCATCGATTAAATCACTTAATTCCTTGAAATTTCCAGTATATGATGCGGAAATTATACTATCTTCACCGTTTTCATCTAAATTTAATGTGTTTTGGTTACAATCATCCAAGGCCAATGTATCTGAAACATTTAAATCCTCACTAGCAGATACACAACCTATCGATATGATAAATACCAATATGCTAAAAATTAATATTCTCCTTTTCATCATTTTTCCCCTCGAAATAATTTAATGGTGTTATGGTTAGGAAGTGTTTTGAAGGTTTGGTTTTAAAAACATAGAACAATCTATTTAAATAAAATTTTAATTCTGCAAATAGAATCCCCGATGCCTTAATCAATTCATTAAAAGAATATGACAAAAGCATAGTCTTATTTTGTGAAAAAACCCCCATGCACATATATATAATGTTTTATAAAGAATTCCTTATAAAACTTACTAAAATTCTGTTCTCCATCATCAATTTAAAAATTAATTCATAATTTTTTTAAATAATAATTACAATCCATTAAAAATATTTCAATAACAAATAAGCTCAAATTAAAAAAATCCAAATAGTAAATTAATTAAAGAACAACCAATAATAAAATGATTTAAGACATCTTACTTAATGACAATGAAAAAAAATGAAAAGATAAAAATTTTTTACAATAATCTTTCTTCCCATTCTTTTTGTCTAAAACCTGTTAAAACAACATCATCTTTAACAATGATAGGTCTTTTTACAAGCATTCCATCAGTTGCGAGCAATTCCAATTGTTCATCTTCAGACATATCTGGAAGTTTATCTTTTAATTTCAATTCACGATATTTCATTCCACTGGTGTTGAAAAATCTTTTAAGTGGCAAATCGCTTTTTCCATACCATTCCTTTAATTCTTCAACATTTGGATTATCTTCAACAATATCTTTTTCTTCAAATTCCAGGTTGTTTTCTTCCAGCCATTTTTTGGCTTTTCTGCAAGTTGAGCATTTAGGATAATATACGAATAACATAACTAATACTATGAATTTTTAATTAAAAATAGTTAATGCCTAAAAATTCACATAACTGTGAAAACTTATCAATGACCTTTACGGGATATTCATGATTGAATGCAACTTCATCCCCATATCCCCATTTGACAACTACACAGTCAATTCCTGCATTTTGAGCTGTTTTAATATCAGTTATTGAATCTCCAATGTATATTGCTTCATCCAGACTTACATTGGCTTTATTGATTATATTATTTACTCCCCACGGATCCGGTTTAGATGGGTAGTCAACATTATGGCCTTCTATCAGTACAAAATCAATATCAGGATAATATCTGTCAACAAATTCGTTTAAGGAATAATTTAATCTATTCGAATTGATGGCTAGCAATATATCATTGTCCTGCAAATTCTCCAGAAGCTCCCTGCTATTAGTAAACGGAACAGTTCTTTCTTTATGGGATGAATTATAATAATCCAAGTAAACATTCTTAATAATTTCTACATTTTGAGGAGTGCTGTTTTTACCCAATACTTTTGAGACAATATCATCTATATTTCCACCCAAACAGGGAATGTACTCATCACGGGTTAAAGTTGGAAACCCATACTCTTTTAAAGTTCTGTTGAAACATAGTATAACATCTTCTACAGAATCAAATAATGTTCCATCAAAATCAAATATACAAAGTTTTTTAGCTGTCATAATCAAACATAAGATTTAAAAAATTCTTCAAATTCTTCATCATCCATAGGTTCTGGAACTGATACCTTTTCATTATTCATTATACTTGAAGCAAGGTCAAAGTATTCACCAGCTTCATCACTTTCAGGGTATTTTTCTACAACGGTTTTTGCATCCAATTCAGCATCCTGAATCAAATTGCTTCTATGTATGGTTCCAATAACATGAGTTCCTATTTTTTCAGCAAAAGCATTAACTATTTCCTCTTCATTTTCAACATTTCTGCAATTGCAAATAATACCGCTCAAATTCCCTTTAAGCTTTTTAACACCACGAACAATATTGTTTGCCGCATAAAGTGACATATATTCACCAGAAGTCACAATTAATACTTCATCAGCATATTTTTCACGCAGAGGAACTGAAAAACCTCCACATACAACATCACCTAAAACATCATAAACCACTACATCCAGGTCTTCATCGAAAACTCCTATATTTTCAAGTCTTTTCATTGCAACAATAACGCCACGGCCTGCACATCCCACTCCAGGTTCAGGCCCTCCGCTTTCAACACACAATATATCTTTAAAACCTTTAAAAACTAAATCATCACGTTCAGGTTTTCTATTATCCTTTAAAGTGTTTACAACAGTAGGAATTCTGCGACCATATAATGTACGTGTAGTATCAGCCTTTGGATCACAACCAATAACCAAACAGTTTAAATCTTGACTAGCCCATGTAGCGGATAAATTAGCTACAGTTGTACTTTTTCCGATTCCACCTTTTCCATAAATAGCTATTTTTTTAATCATTGTGTGACCTCTCAATTAGTTTATAGACAAAATCATTTTTTCTAACTTTACTTGGCATCAAAACCCCAACATTGGAGTTTTTAGAAACTTCATCAACATCAGCGCCTTCCACCTGCATTGAATCTATAGTATGTGTAATGGAGCCCGTAGTTTCTCCCTGAATCATTATCCTATCACCAATTTTTAAATCATCCCATACCCTGATTTCAGCTACACTAACCTTATTATAGAAGTTTACAATCTGTCCTATATCCTTTTTAATATACTTTGACTGGTTGGTTTCGCTTGTCTGGCATGGAATATCAAAATAAAATCCAGTATCGAATCCACGGTTAAAAACACTTTTTAGCTCTTCCATCCATTTTGGATCAACCTCATACTCAGAAGGATTTTCTAAATAGGAATCAATAGCCTCACGATAGATTCCAGTAACCATTGCACCATAATCCGGACTTCGAGCACGACCTTCAATTTTAAATGAACTGACACCTGTTCTAATTAATTCAGGAATATGCTCTATCATGCACATATCTTTTGGTGAAAAAAAGTTGGTTCTATAACTGTCATCATAAGCCTCAGATATGACAAAAGACTCATCAGCCACATCAGAGATATTTGAAACTAAATCATTTTGAGACTCTTCAAAGGTTAATGTCCAATTTTTACGGCAAGGCTGAAGGCAATCACCGCAATTTGCACTTCTTCCATATAATCCATAACTTAAAAAACATCTGCCTGAAATAGCCATGCACATTGCTCCATGAATAAATACTTCAGTTTCAATTGGAGATTTTTTAGTAATTTCAGATATTTCTTCAATTGATAATTCACGAGATAAAATTGCCCTTTTAGCACCGAGCTTATGTAGAGTTTTCAAAGTATAAGAATTAGTTACGTTTTCCTGAACGCTGACATGTGCTTCAAGACCATTGGATACTGCATCTTCTATCAAACCGATATCTGATAAAATCAGTCCATCAATTTCAGACGAGGATATTTTTTCCAAATTATTTTTAAGCTCTATAATTTGTGATTCCTTTAAAATGATATTAGTGCAAAGATAAGTTTTTGCATCATACTCCCCAGCTATCTTAGATATTTTAGATAAATCGTCAAGAGAAAAATTTTTAGCATTAGCCCTCATATTATATTCATCTAAACCAAAATAAACCGCATCAGCACCATTCTCTAAAACAGCACGAAGAGATATGAAATTTCCAGCAGGAGCTAACAATTCTGGCATATTAATCCTTAAGGTTTATAATAAGTTTCGGCTTCAATATCATCAGGAAGCTCTGTCGGATATTTTTCGTTTAAACAACCTAAACATAAGTCTTCCTCAGGCATACCGATAGCATCTATAAGTGATTCCAAAGTAATATAACCTAAAGAATCAATGTCTAACTGCTCTCTAATTTCTTCAGGTGAATAGTTGGCTGCAATTAATTCCTTTTTAGTAGCCATTGCTACACCATAGAAACAAGGAGCAATTACAGGAGGACAACCTACCAGGAAATGAATTTCAGCAGGTTCTGCTTCTTTTACAAGATCAAGCAATTGCTTTGAAGTCGTTCCCCTTACAATACTGTCATCTATTAAAATAATTTTTTTGCCTTTGATGGCTTCATTAATTGGATTTAACTTGAGTCTAACCGCCAATTCACGTTCTTCCTGAGTTGGCATGATGAATGTTCTTCCGACATACCTATTCTTAATCAAACCTTCACCGTATGGAATTCCGGAAGCTCTTGAATATCCAATAGCTGCAGGGATTGATGAATCAGGTACCGGAATCACCACATCAGCATCAATTGGGTATAACTTATGTAATTCACGGCCAATATTTAATCTAGTTTGATAAACGTTAATTCCATCGATTGTGCTGTCCGGTCTTGCAAAGTAAACATATTCAAACATACAGTGTGACAAATTGGACTCATCTGCAATTTCCAGCATGTGGCTTTTGATTTCATTATTTTCAAAGTAAACAATCTCTCCTGGAACTATATCTCTAATGTATTTAGCATTGATAACATCAAATGCAACAGTTTCAGATGCTAAAACATAGTCCTCTCCTCTTTTTGCAATGGCTAAGGGTTTAATGCCCATAGGTCCACGGACACCATATAAGTCACCATTAACAAGTATGACTAATGCATAAGATCCGACAAGTCTTTTAGAAACAGACTCGATTGCATCAATAATGTTTTTATTATTATCATAATGTTCTCTTTTAAGCATGTAACATATAACTTCAGAGTCTGTATCTGATTTGAATTCATATCCTTCTTTTATAAGTTCATTTCTTAATTCAGTGGAGTTAACTATATCACCATTATGAGCCATAGCAATAAATCCATCATCAAAATCAGTTACAAACGGCTGAGAATTTTCCAATTTGGACTGGCCAGTGGTTGAGTATCTTACATGACCAATACCGATATTGCCCCCAAGATTGTGTATTTCATAATCTTTAAAAACATCTGTAATCAGGCCCATACCGCAATAATACTTTAAGCCCTTATCCAAATCAAAAGTTGCTATTCCAGCAGATTCTTGACCTCTATGCTGTAAAGCAAACAAACAATAATAAACAAAAGAAGCAACATCCTTAGAAATATCTTCGGAGTGTATTCCAACTATACCACATTTATCTTCCATCTCACCTTGCATGAACAAACACCATGATAATTATCAATAATATTTTTCTTTAACCTAGTATAAAATAATAATGTTTTTAATCCCAGAAATTTTCGAAATTATTAGGCAAATCATAATCATCCCTAACTTCAGGAGGCTTGTTTTGACGTTTAGAAGACAATTCTTGAGTTAATTCTTCCTTATTATCTTCGACAAAAATTAATGCTGTTTTAATAATTTTTAACCATTCTATTGCATGATTTCTAGATTGGGCAGCTATAAAACCTTGTCCAACAAGAATATTATCTGGCTTAAACTTATTTGTAGCTATCACAATCTTTTCTTCATCAATTAATTCCTGTCTAAAAACATCTTCCCACAAGTCTTCCAATTTGTAAATTTCCAAAAAGTCCTTATTGTAGATATCTTCAAATCTATTCTTAAAACTGGAAAAATCAGATTTCAGATTATCAATATCATTATGCAAATCATTATTTTCCATAGTTAATACTTCATTTTCCTTAATAAGTTTATTGTAATCATCAAGCAAATTATTATAATTATGTGTTATTTCTAACAGTTTGTTTTCTAAGGTATGGATATTAATTAAATTTAAAGAATAAGAAAGAGTTGACTTGATGATTGAATTCAGGATTTCCTTTTGGGCAAGTTCAGCATTAACTTCTTCACTTTCAAATAGAACATTATTGTAATCAAACAATCCAATATGATTAAAATCTGTTTTTAAATCATTGAAAAGCAAATTAAAATTATCATCTTGACCATATCCACCAATAAGGATAATATCTGCACCTTCAGCTACTTTTTTGGCAATATCTAAATCAGTAGTAGGTATTATAGAAGAAACAACAATATTATAATCCCTTTCAAGTTGAATATTATTAACCGCTTTTGAAACCAAACCTGCAATATCCAAGTTAGATACAATTATTCTTACATCTATTTTAGAGACCTGATTGTTATTTTCCATAATAAAACCTCATTAAATGTTATTAACCTTTTGATGCCATTTCCATGCAGATGAAACTATGCATTCTAAATCATATTTAGGTTCCCATCCCAATTCATTTTTAATTTTAGATGCATCAGCAATTAAAATATCTGGATCACCTTCACGACGATCAGCTATTTCAACATTAAAATCACGACCAGTGATTTTTTTACACATATCAATAATTTCACGAACTGAATAACCTTCACCATTACCCAAATTAAAGATATTGGACTTATTATTTTCACATAAGTACTCATAAGCCGCAATATGGGCACTGGCTAAGTCATTTACATGAATATAATCACGGATACATGTACCGTCAGGAGTATTATAATCAGTACCAAATATTGAAATGCTGTCTCTTTTACCAATTGCAGCATCCAAAACCAAAGGTATCAAATGAGTTTCGGGATCATGCAATTCACCAATTTCACAGTCAAAGTCACAGCCAGCTGCATTAAAATATCTTAAGGAAACAAAATTAAAATCTCCTTTTTCGGCTTCACGCTCTAATGCTTTTTCAGTAATCCACTTTGAATGACCATAAGGATTAATTGGCTTTAATTTCTGGTCTTCAGTAATGGGAATCTTTTCAGGATTACCATAAACTGCAGCAGTTGAAGATAAAATGAATTTATCAACACCAAACTCTCTCATGATTTTTAATAAGTTTAAAGTGTTTTTATAATTGTTTTTGAAATATTTTTGAGGAAATTCGACTGATTCTGTGACAGATGAAAAAGCAGCAAAGTGCAATACTCCATCTATATCGTATTTTTCAAATACTTCACGCAAATCACTACTTCCAAAATCATAATCTTCAAAATTACCCCATTTTGCAAAGGTTTCATAACCCTTACATAAATTATCAACGACTACAGTATCATAACCTGCTTTATGTAATGCCTTATTGGTATGTGAACCAATATAACCTGCTCCACCAGTAACTAAAATCACTTAAAACACCTAGACAAATTTACCTAATTTTAATAATGCCTTAGGAGAAATTTTAATTAATTTTTTAACAATTTCCGTTGTGGAGATTTTCTCGAAACTTTCACCTTCAAATGCATGAGCAATACTGTTCAATTCATCATCATCCAAGGTAAGTAAGTATTCTTGAACTTTTTTATATCTTTTGATTTCATGGTCTAATTCTTCATGAGCCATTTCATCATATAATTTAAGGTATCTTTTGGAACAGTCTTCTTTAATAGCTTGAGCAGCTACTTTACCTGCACACATTCCACCAGTCATACCGCTGATAATTCCTCCACCAGTTAATGGGTTTACCTGACCTGCTGCATCTCCACAAACCAAGATATTGTCATCATAGAGCTTTTTGGTCATTCCACCAACAGGGTCACCACCAACATTAATCTCAACAGCCTGAGCATTTTTTAAATATGGGGATTTAGCAACGAAATCATCCAAATATTCAATTGCAGTTTTTTCAGCTTTATGTGGTAAAATAGCTAAACCAACATTTGCAATGTCATCACCTTTAGGGAAAATCCATACATATCCTCCAGGTGCACAGGAACCTAAGTAGAATTCAATTATTCCTTGCTTTTCAAATTCAACATTACACATTTCGTATTGAACACCAGATTCCATTTCTTTAGCTTTTGCAGCCGGCCTAAGACCTGCCCATCTTGCAATGTGACCTTCAGGACCATCAGCAGCAATCAGTATTTTACATTTGAAAGTTTCTTCTTTTCCCATTGATTCAGTTTCAACAATGAATCCATTTTCAATTTTATCAATACCAGTTACTAAAGTTTTAATTCTAATTTCAGCACCTGCTCTTGCAGCATCCATTGCCATATGCTTATCAAATACTTTTCTTTCAAGAATATAACCTGCTTCAGGTAATTTTACTTGGTCTTCAGTTAACCAAACATCAGTTCCGTCAGGTGTCTGAAGTCTTACACCTTCGATTTTTTTAGTAATCCAGCGAGGACTAGGTTCAATACCTAATTTTTCAAGCCCTTCAATTGAAACTCCTTCAGCACATCTTTTTGGTGCTCCAATTTCGGATTTTTTATCCATCAAAATAACTTTTGCTCCACCTAATGCAGCATGTTTTGCTGCGCTTGAACCAGCTGGTCCTGCACCTACTACAATTACATCAGTTTCAATCATAAAATCAGTCCTCTTTTTCTAAAGCATTGATTGGACAAGCTTTAATGCATGTGTCACAATCCCTACATTCATCTTCTTTAAAAACTAAAGCATACTCTCTTACTTGAATTAAATTTCTTGGGCAAACACCTGCGCATTCTCCGCAGAATGAACACCATTCTTTAACTATCATAATATCTCCTTTCTTAAAAAACAAACTAAAAAGTTTAGTTATAAATAAATGTGTTTATATTAATATTTAAATATATTGTAAAAAATAGATTTTAAAAGATATTAAAGAAAAATAAAAGAAAAATAAATAGTTATTTTACCAGTAAAACTGGCACATCAGAATTTCTTAAAAGCCTTTCTGTTACAGACCCTATTTGGTGGTCACTAATATTATTTTCTTCAAAAGATACAAATCTTTCATTATCAGAACCCAATGCACTGATTACCACCAAATCAGCACCAGTTTGGTTAATAATAAACTTCATATCCCTTAAGGCATCAGCAGTTAACAAATGTTCAACAACTTCAACATCATATTTAGCTGCATTATCTGTGATTTTAGCCAGAATAACATTTCCACTGTCCTCTTCAGAATCATAACTGCTTAAAGAAAATTCTTCCAAAACATGAACCGCAGCTATTTTAGATGAGAATTTGCGAGCTATTTCAATAGCGACATCTGCCGCTTTGTATCCATAGTCTGAACCGTCCACAGGAACACAAATAACATCAAACATTTATTCGCTCTCCTTCAAATAGCTTGCATGACAGAAATCAATGAAGTTATTAACGATTTGATCCATGTCTTCACTGTCATCAATAATCTTTCCATCATCCATAAATAAAGCCCTGTTGGATAATTCTTTAATAAAGTCAGTATTATGTGAAATCATGATGATTGTGATTCTATACTTTTTGGATATCTTTTTAAGTGAATTAGTAACAATTCTTAAGGTAATTGGATCTAAATCACCAAAAGGTTCATCTAAAAGTAGGAATTCAGGTTTTGAAACCAATATCAGCGCGAGCATTACACGAACTTTTTGCCCACCGGATAGCTCATATGATTTTCTCTGCAGAATATCCAAATCCAAATCCAGACTTTCAAAAATATCTGCTACTGCTTCACGGGTAGCGGTCTCCGGAAATTTTGGGAATAAGTCTGATAAAATATCCGGTTCAAGACCAACCTGTTCAAGACGGGCTCTAGCCTCACTTTCCTGCAAGTCAGTAAGCAAATAGAGTGAGTCCAGTAATTCTTCACTGAGTCCCATCCTTTCAGCCCTTATTTTAGCTTCATTAACCATGGTTTGATTTTTATACCCTAAACGAGTAGCCAATTGGTCAAGTACTGTTGCATAATGAGTCAATGCAAATTCCTGATGCATAAAACCAAGTTTTGAACGGATTTTCATACGTCCCATGCCTGCTATAGCAATATCATGCCATTCACCGTCGACCTGATACAATACATCCCCACTGTCTGAATCATCAAGACCTGCCAACATACGAAGTAAAACTGTTTTTCCAGCACCACTAGGTCCGATTAAACTTAAAATATTTTCTTTTTGAACTTTAAAATTGATATCTTCAATTTGAAGTACTTCTCCACCAGATAATAAGTAGAATCTTTTATTTACATCCTTAACATCAACAACATCCTCATCTGTTGAAACATTATCAATGTCGACAATAGGGTCCATTGCGCTCATAAACTCTTCGGCGATTTCTTCAGGAGTTCCTTCTTTTTTAATTTCACCATCTTCCATCAGTATAACCCTATCGGCAAGATATTTTTGAACTTCAGGCAAATGGGATACTACAACTACAGTAATATTTAATTCCTTATTGATATTTTTAACAGCATCAAGGATTTCTTGTTTTGTTTTAGGACATGCCATGGTTGCAGGTTCATCTAAAAGTAATGCTTTTGGCTGTTTTGCAAGTTGACGAGCAATAATCAATCTTTGCTTTTCTCCACCACTTAATACAGAAGCATAATGATCTTTTTTATGAGTAAGGGACACTAATTCCAATATCTTATCTGCTTCTTCACCAAATTCACTTTCAGCAACTTTAAAATCAGTACTTCCTTCATCAAAGTATTCACGAGCATATAATTTTCTTAAGACATTTTCACGCACTGTTTCAGGCCATAAACCAAAAGACCTTTGAAGATGTATAGCCGTTACTTTTTTAAGTTCATTATAATAAAATTGAGAAGAGTTTCCATCTATACTTAGATCTGCAACTGTGATGCTTCCTTCATCTATATGTTCAACTCCTCTTAAAGCTCTTAAAAGTGTAGTTTTACCGGAACCACTCCTACCCATGATTCCAAGAATCTCTCCTTCCTTAACTTCAAAACTTACATTTTTAAGACCAACAACAGAGTTACCATCGTCTAATTTATATGATTTACTTACGTTTTCAACTTTAATCATAGTTATGCCCCATTCATATTATACAAATTTTTATAAATGACAGTATTTAAAAATATTTATTGAGTTGATTTTAATGAGTTGTGAAAATAAAATTCAAGAATATATTGGTAGCTTAGAAAACGACAAATTGTTAATGGAGACACATTTTGCAAACATAGAAAAAATAACTAGGGAAAACAAAAAATTAGAAAGGGACCAACTAATTGGACTACTATCTAACTTCAGTACTCTAAATATTCAATATGAACAGTTATGTAATGATTTAATCACTTTCATGAAAATATTTAAACCTGAAACTGAAGAAATCAGACTTTACAAAACTGACGAACTTGTCGAATTATTGAATGAAAAAGCTAAAGACATTGAAAATTAACTTCTATAAGACAAAGTTGCCTGAGTTGAAGTAGTTGAATTTTCAGCTACAACCTCACCATTCCTTAAAAGTTGAATAGTCATATTGTCTGACGTATCAGTAGACCTTTCAACAAGAACATAAATGCTATCCCATGAAGCGGCTTCTAAACGGATTTCTTTATTTCCAGATCCTGATTGTTCCTGAGGGTAGTCTGCCACACCACCTTTGAAATACCAATCACCTGAACAGACAACTTTTAATTCATAAGGATGGGAAGAACCTTCCTGAACATTAGAATCCGCAACAACAACATTTAAAGACTCTTCATGAGTTGGTTGTGTGAAATTATAAATAACTGAAAACAGTACTAATGCAATAGCAATAATTCCAATAATTAATGCAATTTTTTTCGCTGTTCCCATTTTCCACCCACTTTTTTTCTGACCGGTAGGTGAACCACTCATAATATAGGAACAGTTTACACAATATGTGGCTGATGCAACATTATCATATCCACATCTTGGACATTTTACCATAATTTAACCTAATTTATACTCTTTAAAAAGTATTATTAAAGTACTTATATTTAAAGTTAATGCAAAAAACGGGCTTTTTTTAACTATTATGGTAATAATTATAAACATTAAGAGCCGCATTTTTGCTCATGCCATCAACCTCATTCAACTCTTCCACACTAGCATTTTTGATATTTTCAATAGTGCCGAATTCTTTTAAAAGATTGATTTTACGCTTTTTACCAATTCCTTTAATGTCATCAAGACTTGACTGACTAATATTTTTACTTCTAAGCTTTCTATGATAAGTAATAGCAAAACGGTGAGATTCATCACGAACCTGCTGAAGCAGATGCAGAGCTCTATTATTTTTAGGAATTATAATTGGCCTTTTCGAATTTGGAAGATAAATCTCTTCAAATTCCTTTGCAAGACCTATAATAGGAATATGTGATAAATTTAACTCATCCAAAACATCACATGCCATGCCCAATTGACCTTTACCCCCATCAATAACAATTAAATCAGGTTCAGGGTCTTTTTCAATTAATTTTACACGCCTGGTCAACAGTTCCTTCATCATTGCAAAGTCGTTAGGGCCCGGAGTTTCCATTTTAAAATGCTTATACATCTTCTTGTTGGGCTTGGCATCCTTGAAAGATACCTTTGACCCGACAGCAAACTTACCTGAAATGTTACTTATATCATAACCTTCAATAACACGAGGCAACTTATCTAACTTCAGATATTTCTTAAGCTCAATCATTGAATTTTCCAGTTTTTTCTTTTGATGCTTGATTATTTCGGCATTCTTTTCAGCCATTTTAACAAGCCTGAATTTCACACCTTTCTGAGGAACTTTAATATGTACTTTATTGCCTCTTATGTCACTTAGCCATTCTTCAAGCAATTCTTTATCGTCGATTTCTTCACTTAAAAGAATTTGCTTTGGCACATGCCTATTATATCCGTAATATTGCTGAATAAATGAAGATAAAATCTCTGAAGTTGAATCATATTCAGAACCGCTCATTAAAAAGTCGTCACGGCCAGTAATTTTACCATTTCGAACCGGCATAATCACAACATAAATATCAATCTTACCCTGTGCAATAGCTATTACATCCTGGTCCAAATCATCATCAACCAAATCAACAAACTGCTTTTCCATGATTTCTTCAATTGATGCGATCTGGTCCCTTAAAACTGCAGCTTTTTCAAATTCCTCTTTATTTGCAGCTTCAATCATCTCTTTTTTAAGATTTTTAACGATGACTGAATATTTGCCCTGGAAAAATAAATCTATTTTATTGATAATTTCACTGTACTCCTTTTCAGTAATTTTTCCTGCACATGGAGCATAACATAAATCAATCTGGGCATTGAGACATGGTCCATTCAAATTGCGGCAAGTTCTGATTTTAAATAAAGATTTTAGAAACTTGACTGTTCTTTTAACAGACCCTACATCAGTAAAAGGGCCATAATAAACGCCATTCTTAGTGATGTTTCTTGTAATTACTAATCTAGGAAACTTTTCATCAGTTATCTTTACATAAGGATACCTTTTATCATCCTTTAGTTGAATATTATAACGAGGATGATGCTTTTTAATTAGGGTGGCCTCTAGAATTAATGCCTCTTTCTCAGAATTGGTTATGATATATTCCAAACTATCAAAATGACTCATTAAAATTTGAGTTTTTGGCCTATCCAGCTTTTCTCTAAAATAAGAACGTACCCTATTCAAAAGATTTTTGGCTTTACCTATGTATATAATTTCTCCATCAGCGTTCTTCATAATATAAACGCCTGGCTTTTTTGGTAAATTATCAGGAGATGTAATTTTTGTAGACATTTAAAATACCTAATTCAACTCAACAATATCTTTGTCTAGTTTAACAGTACTATCTGCAATCATTGAATCCAAGACACCTTTGATTTTGGATGAAGTTTTACGGGAAGTTGACTTGAATCCAAAGTTGCGTGCAACTTCTCTAGTCAAACTGGCTGTTGTCATACTTTGCTTATGAGATAAAATAGTTTCAATATTCTTAGCAATTTCCTCATCGGAAATCAAATCTATTTTTGGCTTTTCTCTTCTTCTGATTACAACATCATTACTTGATGCATCATATAAAAAGTCGCCAATTCTTATAATGCTGCCTGAACTTTCAGACTCCTTAATGCCTCGTAAAACTTGCTTTTTCATTTTAGAGCCTGCTCTTTTGATATGGCAGTTATCCTTAACTCTTTTAATCACTTCATTTACATGAATTGGACCCTCAACATTAACAATTTCGTTAATTGAATTGGAAACATTTTCAATAGGTTGTGAGAATAATTCATCCTGTGAATTTAAACCGAAATCACTGGCAAATCTATAATCAACAATTTCATCTTCAATTTTTCCTCTTTTAGGAAGTTTGTTATCATCAAAAGCCTTTAATGTATTATTGGATTTGAATCTCTCTTTTTCAATTTCCTTATAATCCTCATCAGCTATTTGAATAATATTCTCTAGTGCTTGATCTTTTTTATTTTCACGTCTTTCCTCTTCATGAATTGTTACAATGCTATCATCATCACTAGATAATTCCTGTTTGAGTTTTTCCATCTTCTGTTCCCTTTCATATCTCAATTCCTCTTGCTCAGCAAAGCTTAATCCTTCATCTTGAGGGACATACTCTTCACCTTCATAATCTTGAATTGGAGTGAGATAGTCATTTTCATCGTATTCTTCTGTTCTATCCACTACAGAAACATACCCTACGGATGTTGGATTTTCTATTTCATTCAAAGACTTGCGAATATACTTAATATCACGTATACCACTCCTAATTGAATCTTTTACTGATTTATTTTTGTGTTTATCCCCATCATAGTATAAATTGTTTTTTCTAAGCGGACTGTTAATATCATCAATACCTTCATAATATGTAATTCCATCAGGAGATGTAGATGTGTTATAAACATTTTGAGAAGTTTTTTCATAGCCCTCATTATTTTCAATATCCTTTTGGTTATTATTATTTTCTGACTCAAACTTTTGAGTATTTTCTTCATTATTTTTATTTAATGCATCGGAAATTACGTCATCAAAAGCCTTATTTACAAGTGCAGATGCAAGATTAGAAATATCATCTTCCCCCAGATTACCTTCAGGATTATTTTCAAAGGCTTCATCAATAATATGATTAAACTCTTTTTCTTTAACAGGCCTATTTCTTGTCATGTCAGATACCCCATCAACATTTCTTTTAAATACAACTTTTAAATCATCATTATTTGAATCATCATTATTAGATTTTACATTTTTAACATCACTGGAAAGGATTTCAACTTCAACAACTTCATCATCTTTTGGTGCAGGCTTATAATCATTCAAATCATCTTCATCAATGATTTCACCATGAACTGTTTTAACCTCTTCTTTGGTTAAGTTAAGTCTAGAAGTACCCCTAATAGCATCAGAAAACCTAGATTCACTTAAACCATCAATGTTTTTAGGTTTTCTATCACCGAACAAAATATTTTTTAAAGGATTGACCTCAACAACAGGAGGTTCGTTTTCATCATCATAATCAATAGAACTTTCTTCATCATTGCTATGATCCACATAAATATAATCATCATCAGAACCTAAATCCACCCTATCATCATCGGATGGCTCGTTGATAGAATCATTAGCATCATCTACATATTTATCATCAGAATAATCTATAGAACTTTCTTCATCATTGCTATGATCCACATAAATATAATCCTCATCAGAACCTAAATCCACCTTGACATCATCGGACGAATCTTCAATAGAGTCTGTATTATCAACATCCAGATCAACTTTTTCCTGTGAAGAATAATTGTTCAAATCTTGGTCTGATTTGACTTCAGGAACTTCTTCAACATCATCAAAATCATTGCCTGGCTTAACTTCAGGAACTTCTTCAACATCATCATCAAAATTATTATCTACTTTGACTTCAGGAACTTCTTCAATATCATCATTGAAATCCAAATCAACATCATTTTCTTCATTTTCAAAATCAGAAGTATCTTCTAGATCCATATCAGTAGAACTACTGAAATTAACTTTATGTTTTGGTTTGACTTCTTTTTCGGACTCGATTTCAACAGCATTACCAATAGATTCAAAATCATTTTCTACAGATGTATCTACTTTATCATATTCAGAACTTTCCTTTTCAATGGAATCTGTTGAAGTATTTATTACTTCATCTTCATCATTTTCTAAGTCGGTTTCGTCAATTAAATCATCATTTTCAGAAATTTCTTCATCATCACTGTGGTCAACATAAATAAAGTCATCATTTTCGATTTTATCTTTAATTAAATCGCTGACTTCCTCCTCAGCATCCTCCTCAAGGTCATCATCATGAGAGATGGAAAATTTATTTTTAATTGAAGATAAAATACCTCCACCAAGTCCTTTAGAAATACTGGAAGCAAAATTAACTCTGGAAGAATCTGAATCTTCACCTATTTCTTCTGTGATTTCTTCCGTTTCTTCTTCTTGGAGTCCTTCGCCTCCGCTTTCATCATCTTCGCTACTGTCTTTATCACCATCATGTGTAACTTCATCTTCCACACCATCGTCAGATAATTCTTCAAATAACTCATCAAAATTATCAGAATCTTCCTGGTCAATTGATTCTTCTTCAACATCAGGAGAATCGTCTAAATCATCATCTTTTGTAACTTCAGTTTCAATTTCAGATGAATCTAAATCATCATTCATATTCTCGATTTCCTCAGAAGCTAACTCTTCAACATCTTCTTCAGGATCAATTATAATCTCTTCTTCATCCCCATCAGAACCCAAAACATCTTCAACATCTTCTTCATCAGGAATAGAATCAGCAATATCTTTTTCGTCAGATTCCATATCTTTACTGTCATCAGGGAATACAAAATCATCAAATGCACTAAATTCCTCATCAATATCAGGAGATTTTACATCCACATCATCCTTAACTTCATCATCAACAACATTAACAAACTCACTAGAAGATTTTACATCCACATCATCCTTAACTTCATCATCAACAACATTAACAAACTCACTAGGAGATTTTACATCCACATCATCCTTAACTTCATCATCAACAACATTAACAAACTCACTAGGAGATTTTTCATGAACAAATTCTAAATCATCTTCATCGCCAAAATCATCTTCTGAATCTTTACTTACAAATATTATATCATCATCAAAATCAAGACCGTCAGGTGATATTACTTCAACATTTTCTCCCAGACTTGCTGCTTTTGCTTCAGCTTCTTTTTGCCTTTGTTCTTCAAGCTCTTTTTCACGCTGTTTTCTTAATTCTTCAGCTCTTTTTTCAGCTTCGATTCTACGTTTTTCTTCTTTTTCACGAGCTATTTTTTGTTCTTTTCGAGTTTCTTTAATTGATTTTTCGATGAAATCCAATAATTTTTTACGTCCTAAATCACGGTTTCTATACCAATCTGTGGACCATAAATGATATAATTTCCATCCAAGTCCTTCAAGTACCTGTTCACGGAGCCTATCACGATCACGTGCAACTTTACTTGATGCATACATTTTTCCATCAGTTGTTATTCCCAAAATATATTTACCAGGGTTTTCTTCATCAACAATAGCTAAATCTACCCTAAATCCTGCACAACCAATCTGTTTATCAATAATATAACCATTTTCTTCTAAAAAGCTTGCTATTGCATCTTCAAATGGTGCAGATGAATGTTCATCTTGAGTTTTATGGCCCATAGTTAAGTTTTCAGCATATTCCAGAAATTCCCTTAATGCTCTAACACCATGCGGAGGATTTGCAGTTAATTTCATACTGGATGCTTTAAAATTAGAAAATACAACACATTTTTGTCTTGCACGTGTAATCAATACGTTTAATCTTCTCTCACCACCATCCTGATTTAGAGGTCCGAAGTTAAGTGACATTTTTCTTTCATTATCAAAACCATAACCTACACTGATTAAAATGACATCTCTTTCATCCCCCTGAATGGTTTCAAGGTTTTTAACAAAGAATCTTTCATCCTTATTTTCAGAGAATAGTGGTTCCAATTCAGGTCTTTCACGACGTTTTTCTTCTAATCTTTCTAAAATCGCATTCTTCTGTGCAACGGAAAATGTTCCGACACCTAAACTTTTTGTATCACCATACCTGTCAAAATGGTCAAATATTGCTTCAACAACATCCTCAGCTTCTTTTGGATTTGCAGATGATGACCCTCTTTCATAGGCTGTATTCGGATTATAATGGAATTTTAATCCTAACTCAGAATCGTTGTGTGAAGGTGAAGGATAAACAAGCAATTCATTATCATAAAATTCCTTATTGGATACATTGATTAATGATTCATGACGACTTCTGTAGTGCCATTTAAGCATTTTTACAGGGAATGATAATTTACATAAATGCAAGATACTTTCCATATCAAGTGATGTTGCTTCTTCTTCATCACTTTCTCCACTTGCCATCTGGTCAAAAAATGATGTTGGAGGTAATTGTTGGGTATCTCCCATCACAACGGCAGTTTTTCCCCTCATAAATGCACCCAATGCATCTTCAGGTTTTACCTGACTAGCTTCATCAAAAATAACAACATCAAATTGCAATTCTTCATTGGTAGGGTCAAGATACTGTGCAACAGATAATGGAGACATCATGAAACAAGGTTTAATCTGTTTAATCATTCCTCCAGCTTTTTCCAATAATTTTCTAACAGGTAAATGTCCGCTTTTTCTTGTGAATTCACCTGCAAGGACTTTAGCCTGAGGATTTTCTGTAGCACCAAAAATTTGCGGAATATTGCTGTTTAACTTATGGAAAATTCTTTTACGGTTAAGAACAAGGATTTTTTTATCCAAATCTTTAAATTCCTTAATTCTGTTTTCATGCAGTTCACCTATAAAGGTAGCCAATTCCTGATTTTCAACAAAGAGAATATTAAGTAGTGAATCGGCAAAGTTTCCTTCAACCAATGCTTTAACATCATCCTTTTTAATATTTCTTTTTTCTATTGAGTCAACAAACAATTCTGCTGTTGTTCCTTTCAAAGAATTTTTGGTATTAAGATATTGTGACCATAAGTGAAGACTTGAAAGTTGTCCTCTCCAATTGTATAACTGTGATTGCCATTCTTCAAAAGGCACGTCATTTGCACCTTTTTTAAATATCAATTTACTTCTTGGATTTAATTTTGACTTTAATTTATTCAAATCGTCACTGAACTGTTTTCCTGAGTCAATATAGTCCACCAAATCCCTTTCAGGATTAACTTCAAACAGGTCTTTTGATAAAAGGTCAATAGTATTTTGTGAAAATATTCCTTCTCTTGTAAGTGCACTGAATTGAGTCATCCATTGGGCTATTGCCTTTAAATCATTGATATCAGCGTTTAAATGCCAATATCCACCATAGTATTTTTTGCCTAATGCTTCATTAGCTTCCAAATTCTTTTTGAGTCTAATGGCTATTTTAGCCCTATTTAAATCATCGATGATTCCATTAACATCACTCTGAACAGGATAATTATAGTATCTCTCAACAAGTTCCAAATGCTGATTGCCTTTAAAGAAACGAAATTTCTTATGTGACAGTTCATTTAACTGATAAATTAATGCATCAATATTAGTTTGGTAAATGTTTGGATTGAATTTGTCCAATATTGGAGCAACCTTTTGATATTTTGCCAATTCTTGAATTAATCTATAAGGATCATCGTTATTATTATCCCATGCTCCGGATTTCAAAATTTGACCATCAATTAACTCTGAATTTTGGGTTTTAATAATATCAAAAGCAGATAATGATTTTTCAAATTCATTTAATGTATCTGGCTTTTTAATGCCATAAATGTCATATACCCTTCCACGTTCAATTAAAAATGCGTCAAGGGATTTTAATGTATCATTTATTAACATCTCTATTTCCCTTAAATCAGCAGGCAACAAACTTTTTGGTGCACATTTGCTCCAGGGATTTTCTTTAGAAATGGTCTGATACAGTTCAGCAACACTTTCAAGAGCCAAAACGACATCATCCAAATCTTTTAAAGAAACATTTTCAGGATTATTAAATCTAACTAAAGGCATTATAGCTTGTTTTCGTGCAAAATGGTCATCAGCAGCTTCCTTCATCCCATATAACTGGAATGCAGATAAATTAACTGCAAATACTGGTTTGTGAATAACACTAGCATAATCATCCAATTGCCTTTTTAAAGTTTCCAACTTTCTAATGGTCTGGTCAATGTTTAAAGTATCGACTGCCCTTACAGTGGTTGCCTTTTGAAGGTCCTTTAAGAATTTTTTACGTCTAGTTTTGTGAGAATGTAACTCCAAAACAAATTTACCCAAACCTACATTGGTTAACCTATCTTTTACAACATCCAATGCAGCCATCTTTTCTGATACGAATAAAACTGATTTGCCTTCTGCAAGCAATTCAGCAATCAAATTTACAATAGTTTGTGATTTACCTGTTCCCGGTGGTCCTTCCACAACAAGATTTCTTCCTGCCTTTACATCTTGAATAGCAGCAATTTGAGAAGAATCAGCATCCAAAACCTGATACATCATTTGATAATCGAGCTGTGAATCAATATCTTCCTCATTAAAAGCTTCAACATTGTTTTTAGCAGGATTAAAAATGGCCTGTATTAATTCATTTTTAGTCAAATCAACATTTGATGCCCAGCTATCCGGATTCAAATCGTTGTACATTACAAATTTTGTAAAGCTAAAGAAACCCAAAGCAATTTTATAGTTTACACTCCATCCTTCCATTCTCATTGTAGCATGCTTGACCTTTTCAATATAATGGTCTATAACTTCACCATATTTTTTAAATTCAAAGTCAGGAAGTTCAATGCCACCTTCAAGAAGTTTTGCTTTAAGTGAAATGTTAGTTTGAATATCTTCCCCAGTCCATTCTAAATTAAATGATTCACCAACTTTTTTACGCTCCATTGAAACCGGAATCAAAACTAAAGGAGCTAAATTCTTTTGCTTTGGCTTGGATTTGTCAATCCATTCTAAAAATCCGACAGCCAAATAAAGAATGTTATAACCCTGTTCCTGAAGCATTGTTTTTGCTTGGTTATTAATATAATACAATCTTCTTTGGAGTTCATTTGGAGTCAAATCAGCAGCCAGTTTCTTATCTCCTTCTGAAAACTTACTAAAATCAAATGGTATATGGTCCCAAACTGAAGACTTTTCTTCTTTCTTGTCTTTTTTATTAGCTACAAAATACATTTTATTTTCTTGCAAAACTAATGTTTGAAAGACATTTATTGGAGATTGATTATTAATATTAATGGTTTTAGCTCTAGATTTAAAATTAAGCAATTGATTTCTTAGAGTTAAATCTAATAGCTCCTTACGTAAGTTTTCGAACTCCTTTTCGATTTTATTATTAGTGGATGGATTTGACAACATGATGATCATTATATAAAAAATTCTTTAAATCATATATAATTATAATAATCTATATTAATAAAGTTTACTTAATATTAAAAATTGCTTTTAAAGGGTCCAAAAAAGAGAAGTTTATCACTAGCTATTTTTGATGCAAAATCAGCGGATTTTAAAATAGAATTAGTAATTAATTTTTTAGAAATGTAAGCTGCCATAAATGTATCACCGCAACCTGTGGAATCAACAATATTATCACATTTAACGGCATTAATTTTGTACTCTTTATCTGCAAGTATGCGTGAACCCTTGCTTCCATTAGTAACAACTATTTCGTTTATATTGAAGTCTTTAAAATCATTATTTTCAAATAAGATTTCAGCTTCTGACTCATCCAAAAATAATACTTCAATATCTGAAATCAAATCTATAGTTTCTGGTGTCAGTTTTAAAGAAATAGAATGATTGTCATCTTTAATTTTTTCAAAAGGATACCTTAAAAATCCTTGAAGAGACATAAAAATAGGAACATCAAATGATTTTAAATAATCAATTGTTTCTTTGGAAAAATCATATGAATTAAGCGGATTTAGAATAAATGCATCAATATCATCTGGCAATATATCTGATAAATCCTTTTTAGTTATAGGAATATCTGCAAAATTACTGTATTGAATACGAAAATCGTCATTATTCGGATATTCATTAATAAAATAATGAGTATTATCCTTTTTAACTAATTTTACCTTATCCGGATTTGGAAAATCATCGATTAATTTTTCATCACCGCAATTCGTAATAATTATATAATCATTGAAAAACTCTTCAAAAACAAAAGATTGAAAATAAACCGCACCGCCTGTTTTTGATTGTTTTTTATCCATATTAATGATTAAATCCTGAGTAACTGGACCAATAATAACTAATGTCATAAAAATCATTAAATTTAGTCAAATTCTATTGTAATATCTAGAACATGGTATTCATTTGAAATGGAATAAATCTCTTCTTTTATTTTCTCTTGATTATTCCAATTATCAATAGCTACCTTTAAAGTCATGACTGAATCAATTCCATCAAGTGACCATACATGAAAATCTTCAATATCCTCAATTCCGTCAATAGCTAAAATGCTTTGTCTGAAGTAATCCACATCAAAGTTATCTGGAGTTTTCTGAAGTAGGACCTCAAGAGATTTAATTAATGTCCTGCCTAAGTTAAAAATTAACCATATTGCAATTCCTATAGATACAAAAGGATCCAAAAAGGTTACATCTGTCCAAAACATTAAAATCAGACTTAAAATCAATATTGCAACCCATTCAAAAATATCACCAAGCAAATGATATAGAATAGCCTTTTCATTAAATGTTTCACCGCCATGGAGTCTCCATACAGAAATGGATTTGAACACTAAGCCTAAAATACCTACAATAAGCATTCCTCCAGCATCAACTCCCTCTGGAGAAAACAATCTAGGTATGGCTTCTGATAAAATGAAAAATGCCATTACAATAACGAATGTTGATGTGATAACCGCCCCCAAAATGGAAAACCTCTGATAACCATATGAAAAAGTATCTGAGGAACCTTTTTGAGACACATGCTCCAAAATCCAAGCAATCGCCATTGAAATTGTATCTGACATGTCATGAATACAATCTGCCAAAATAGCCATACTATTTGTTGCAAGACCGCCGATTATAACAATTATATTGAATGTTAAATTCATGAAAAAGACAAATGCCAAATTTTCACTGGCTTTTTTGTGATGATGATGTGTATCTATTCTCATGCTAGTACATTTATAAATAATAGAATAAAAAAGTTATTGAACCTTTCCAGCTTGTAGAAGCCGAAGATTCTTAGGCCATACCTACTGTGTCGATGAAACATTTCCATTCATATTTATATATGAATTTGTTTTCATCGTTAGGTATGAAATCTACTAAGCATAGCACTATTGAACCAGTAGCGCGTAGACCTTCGTCTAAAATGTTTTTTGCAGTATTTACATCCCTTTGATGTACTGTATGGCAATGAGGACATTCCCATTGTCTTTCTTCACGACCTAGGTCGTGATTGATTTTTCCACAAACATGGCATTTTTTACTTGATGGAAACCATTGATCGATTTGTACGAATTCACGACCATATAACTCTGATTTGTATTTTATCATTTTAATAAGTTTTCCCCATCCGATTTCATGAATGCTTCGGCTTAAGTTACGTGATTTGAGCATTCCTCGAATGTTGAGTTTTTCCATGGCTATGAATTGGTAGTGTTTGACTATATTATAGGATATTTTATGATAATGGTCGTTTATTACATTGTTTTTCTTTCTTATCCATTTGTGGAGTTTTTTTAGTGTTTTTTTCCAGTTGGATCCGCCTTCCTTTTTGCCGTCGAGTTTTCGTTGGTAATACTGTATTCTTCCGTTTATTTTCTTCAGGTCAGGTTTGGCTATCACTTTTCCGTTGGAAAATGTTAAAAAGTCAGTTAGTCCAACATCTATTCCAACATATAATCCTATATAGGAAAATTCACCATATCTATTTTCATCTAATTCATAAACTATACATACATACCAGCGCCCGTTTTCGTATTTTAATGTAGCCTCCTTGATTTTGCCATTGATGTGTCTTCTATGCTTAACGGTTATTTTTCCTAGTTTAGTTACTCGTAATTCATTTTCAGACAACCACCTAATGCTTCCTACATTACCTTTTTTTGTGTCATAGAAGTTGTTTCTTAGAGTAATTGAATTTACTGGATTTTTTTACGTTTTTTGAATTTTGGAGCGCCGGATCTGCAGTCATAATATCCTTTATAGGCTTTTATTAGTCTATCGGTGAATGCTTGAAGGCAGGTAGAATCAGCATTTTTTAGAAATGGATAATGTTTATTAATGTTTTAACTATTTTTTGTGTGTATGTGCGGTTTATTTTAAATTTGTTGCCTATTCCAAATTCTTTAACGAAATTTTCACGGTAAATACTATATTCCAATGTTTTATTGTACACAAAAGCACTGGCATATATATTAAACCATAATTTCTTTTCCATATCTTCATCAGGAACAAATTCAACCTTATCAGTTAAAATAAAAGTTTTATCACATATATTCAACATCTTTTTTTCCATCATTAAAATATAAAAAAAATCCTAAAACATTCATCTTAATAACTAAAAAAGAATATAACCGCCAAAGGATTTTTATAAATCATTCTTTTTTTAAACCATTTTTAAAAAAGAGAGGAAAAAAATTAACTTTTGAAGTTTTTTCCCTATCCTTTCTATATTACATTATTATAACCTACATATAATATAGCATTTATCCAAGAGCATTTGAACAGTAATCGCACCACCACCCCCCACATAAAAAAAAATAGACACTAACCTACTAAAAGGTGCAATTCATCTCCGACTTAAAGAAGCCGAAGAATTCTTGCACAATAAAGTTAAAAAGAAAAATTAAAATATTAATAAGTATCTTTAAAATATCTATAATATTTATATAATTTAAAAATTAAAAGAATAATAAGTGATATAAAATGGCATTAACTGGAGCAACATTATTTTCTCATATATTACCTGTAATTTTTGGATTTTTCGGAATATTATTTATAATATCTGGTGTTTTGGATGATAACAAACCGAAACTTGGTTTAGGCATAGTTTTATTCATTGTAGCCTGTTCTTTCCCTTATGTTGTTTTAAATTCAATGCTTTAGAATTTTTAGATAATTGTTATTTCACCAGAATGCAGGCTAGTTCCTACCAATACTTTTTTTATTCCTAATTCCTGCAATTCATTTATTGAATCCTTATTTAATCCGCCGGCAATTATTAATTTATCTTTCAAGTCTTCAAATTCTTTTAATAAATGCTTATTATAACCTTGATTTGTTCCTACTCCACTAATATCAAGAAGAATGATTTGTGATGCATCAATCTCAGATAATATTTTTTTAAATTCATGAAGCGTCAAATCCAAATTCTTTGAAAACAGTTCATTATCCTTAACATCAACACTTACTACAATCCTTTCTTTCGGATATTTTTCAAAAATTTCATAAAGGTCATCCAAACTTTCTAGGGTTTCTGTTGGAACAATAATCTTGAATGCATAATCCAAAAAAAATGAAAATGATTCGACATTCTTTACTCCGCCATCTAAAATTACAGGAATAATTGTGTTGACCATTTTTATGTCATTAATATTGTGGCCATTGCTTTCAATCAAATCCAAATCCGCAATATATAATTCATCAGCCCCATTTAATTTTAAGCCCTGAGCGATTTCAACAGGATTGGATGAAGGTGCAAATACTGTTTGCAATGGTTGATATGTATCTCTTAAACCTGATTTACCACTTACTGCCTGACCACCTTTTAAATCCAATACAGGTATTTTTTTAATCATGATATCACCATAATTATTAATTTAATTAAACGAGTAT
>NZ_JAZTXC010000192.1:0-22852 GCF_045636185.1 Methanobrevibacter sp.
TATAAACAAAAGTAAATAACTAATTGATTTAATTTAATAAAAGTGATAATATGACAATTAATGAAGAAATCGTAAAAAACTGGATAGTAGACGAAGGAATATTTAGAGAAAAAAAATTAGATGATAATGCCGATTTTCACTATATTATTGAATTTCCAAAGGATAATATAATGGATGTTGTAAAACCAAGAGGTAAAGATTTTATTGTAATGGCTTGTGCAACACAAGTTTCACCACAACATTTGGAATTGATGAATAAAAGTTCTCCTAAAGAAAGAAGTGATTTTCTATTAGATGTGAATATGTCAATTAACCAATTTTTAGTTGACTGTCAATTAGCTGTAGATCAAAATTCTAATTTATTACAACAATATGTTATCACTTATCAAATTTTTGAAGATGGATTGAGTAAAAACAGCTTATTTGATGGTTTAAAAAGAGTTTTCAAATCTAAAATTCAATGTGTATGGTTAATTGAAAGAACTTTTGGTACTGTAGGTACTCCTACAGCAAATGAACCTTCAAATGAAAATTCAATGTTCATCTAGAGAGAGGGACATCTGTTTCAAGTGAAACATAAACGAAGGTATATTTTGGATGAAGAGGTATATTTCAAGTGAAAAATACACTTGAAAAACACCTTAATTTTTTTTGCTCTAATTTTAATATGAAGACTTTATTTTGATTTATTTTTAATTTAAACCTATTTTAAAAAATGAAATTTTTTATTTACACTTGAAATATATGTCATGATTTTGTTTTTTTACAAAATCTTGTTACACTTGAAATGCTTCTCTCACTCTCTCAAAAAATCATGAGAATATATCAAATGTTGTAACTGTGCTTTCAAAGTATTTAATTATAATGACTTATTTAAGTTCTATCAAAATGATTCTCAGTATGTCGTTCAGGTTCGTTGTGATGAAGGCAATATTGTTACCAGGGTAATGTAACATTCAATATTAATGGGTTTTTTTATACAAGATCTATTAATGAAAATGGTCATGCTAAATTGAATATTAATTTAGAATCTGGAGATTATATTATTACTGTACAATACGACGATTGTTACTCATTAAATGAAATTATGGTAAAATTATTCTTTTAACCCAGTTTAACAGCTATGATAATGGTTTTTATAGTTGTTTATTTATGTATACTTTTTTTATTTTTGAATTTACAATTTATATTTCGTATACTTTTTTTAATTATGAATACAAACATTTATATACTATGACATTCCATTTATTATTAGGTACACAAATCATAAAAAAGTATACATCAAGGAGTTTTTAAAATGTTTGGAAAATATAATATAGAATTAAAAAATGGAGATCAAAAATTTGCTGTAAAATATACACCTGCTAAAGTAGATATAATTGTAGACGGTGAAATTCCTGGAGAACTTGAAGAAAGGGTTAAGGAAGGTATAGGAACTCTCTATGGATTAGGTTCTGAACTTATACAATATGGTGAAAGATTCAATTCAAATGAATTAAAACCATTAACAGTTTTTGTTAAAGAACAGACAAAAGAATTTTTTAAAAACAATTCTAATTTGACTGCTGGTGAAGTATTGGAGGTATATGAAAATTTCAACCGTGATGCTGATGCATTCATTAATTCCCTTTTAAATGATGAAAGGAATTTAGAACTTGATTTAGTTAAAATTCGTGAAAAAATTGATAATGCTAAATCATTTAAAGATGAACTCAATAACATGGATTTAGAAAATGAAAATGAAGCTGTTACATCATTAAATGAAAATTCTGATGATTCAAGAGTTAAAGTAGATATAATGTAATAATTTAAGTATATCTACTTTCATCTATTTTTCATGAAAATACATTTTGTGAAATATTTCATGGCTAAATTTTTTCTATACGAAAGTTAGACAACAATTTTCACCTGTTATCCTTAATTTTTACATTTGAAATACTACTTTTATAATTGAAATGGTACTCTATTTTTCTAAAAAACACAAATTTGTAATTAGAGCTTATATTAAAAATAAAGCTATATAATTCTATTTTTCTAATGAAATAAAACTTATCGTTATTTTTATATTTAAAAAAACAATTATGATGTATTTAATTTTTTACATCATATAAAATTTTTACATTTGTTCAATGAAAAAGTTTATTAAATAGCTTATTTAAATATTAACACTGGAAATTATACTTATGTAATTTTTTCTATTTTTCATAATTTTTATATGGGTGAGGATATGGCGAATATTTTTGAAAACATTCAGAAGGAAAATGTAATTTTCAAGGATAAACAACCTTTGGATCATAGGTTTTTACCTGAAAAATTATTGCACAGAGAAGATCAGGTGACGCAAATAGCGAGATATTGGGTTGATGCCCTAAATGATGTAACACCATCTAACATTACTATTTATGGTAAAACCGGTACGGGCAAAACCGCAGCTGCAAAATTTGCACGTTCACAATTATTAGAATTTTCAGCAGACCAAGATGTTTTTATCAAGATTGAATATATCAGATGTACTGATTATACAACAGAGTATCAGGTTTTAGCTCAATTATGTCAAAAGCTTGGTCGTGATGTCCCGCACAGGGGATGGACAAAAGCGGAAGTTGTAAACACTTTCAGAGATATATTCAGAACAAATGCTTTTGGAAAAAAACTTATTTTAATTGTTATTTTGGACGAAATCGATATTTTGCTTAATAAAGATGGAGATGGAATATTATATACCTTAACAAGAACTGATAATGTTTCCATTTTATCAATAAGTAATTTCTTAGACTTTAAGGGATTAATCAAATCAAGAGTTACTAGTAGTTTAAATGATAAGGAGATTGTATTTCCACCATACGGCGCCAATCAGTTAACTGATATTTTAAATGATAGGGCTAAATTGGCTTTTAATGAAGGTGTCGTGGAAAGTGATGTAATACCTCTTTGTTCTGCAATGGCTGCTAAAGAAGAAGGGGATGCAAGGTTTGCCTTGGATTTATTGAAAACTTCAGGTTTTATAGCTGAAGAAGAAGGCTCACAATCCATTAAAAGCGATCATGTCAGAATGGCAAAGGATAGAATTGAACATGATAAATTTGTTGATGTTGTTAAAACACTTCCAACTCAACAGCAAAGGGTTTTAGAAGCTATTTTAAAATTAACTAATGAAAAAGAAGAGATTACTTCTGGTAAATTATATGAAACTTATACAGAAGTATCCAAAAAAGATGCTGTTACCTACAGAAGAATATTTGATTTTATCAATGAACTTGAAATGTTAGGTATTATTTCAACCAATACTGTTTCACGTGGTCGTGGAAAAGGTAGAACCAATATTATTAAGCTTCAATGTGATGAAGACTTACTCGAATCAAGTTTGTACTCACCTATTTAGGATTATTTTTAATCAATGTTTTCAAAATAGCCATTCTTATAGGAACAGCATTTGCTGCCTGAGTGAAATACTTGTTATATTTAGTATCATCCACATCACAAGCTATTTCATCTATTCTAGGTAAAGGATGCATAACTATTAAATCTTTACCTTCTAACATTTTTTTATTAATGATGTAAGCACCTTTTATTTTTAAATAATCCTCAATATCTACAAAACGTTCTTTTTGAATTCTGGTTACATACAACACGTTTACTTTGTCAATAATGTCTGAAATGTTTGAAACTTCTTTATAGGACATTCCAACTTTATCCAAATCATGAAGAATTTCTTGAGGCATTTTCAGTTCAGGTGGTGATACAAAGTAAAGCTCCACATTATCGTATAAAGTTAAAGCGTTAGCTAATGAGTGGACTGTACGGCCATATTTTAAATCACCTATTAATGCTATTTTTATGTTATCGATATTGCCGATTTCTTTTTTGATAGTGTATAAATCTAGTAATGTTTGAGTTGGGTGTTGGCCTGCACCGTCACCTGCATTAATTACGGGAACGTCTACCACATCAGATATAAATTTGGATACTCCTTCCAGTTCATGCCTTATTACTAGTGCATCACAGTATCCTTCATACATTTTTGCGGTATCTGCAATGCTTTCACCTTTAGATACACTTGAAGAACCTGTATTTTCAAAACCGATGCACTGTCCACTTAAACGTTTCATTGCTGTTTCAAATGACATTTTTGTTCTAGTTGATGGTTCAAAAAACATCAATCCCAAAATTTTTCCTTTCAATTCCTCTGAAATTTCTTTTGATTGAGCAACATTCTCTAGTGTAGATGCCTCGTTTAAAATATAATCAATGTCAGACCTTGTAAAATCTTTTATTGATATTATGTTTTCTAACTCAAAAATTTTAACCAACCCTTTTTTCAATTAACTCATTAATTATTTTTGCAAATTCTTCTATTTTATACTTGTTTAATGAAGGTATTTTTTCACTATTTTCAATAATTTTTTTAGATTTTCTTCTTTCGATGAAGTTTCCTATATCTGTATTAATATTATAACCAAAGTTTGAATACAAGATTGAAGATTCTATGATTTCTCTTGCAAATACTTTGTTTAAATTTGTATCTATGTCTAAATTTTCATCACTATTTACATATAATGCATAGGGTCTTTCGAGCAATGTTTTGATATTTCTTGAGATGTATCTTTTAAAAGATCCTTGAACCTTATTATTGTAGGTTGATGCACCCAGGATAATGATATTATATTTTAAAAGACAGATATCCTTTGCATTTTCTATTGAAATTAACACTACCTCTTCATTTATCAAATCTTTCAATATTTGAGCCGATTTTTTAGTGTCTTCAATTAATGTTGAATATATAACTGCTATTTTCATATTATTCTTTCGATAGGTACAACAAGAATGTCTTTAGCACCTGCATTTCTAAGGTTATTGACAAGTTCAAAGACTTCATCTTCATCAACAACAGCCTGGATGGCAACTGTTTTTTCTTTTGCTAAAACTTCAGAAACTGTAGGACCTTCCATTGAAGGCATTAATTTTCTTACAGCTTCTAAATCTTTGCTTTTGACATTCATCATTATAAGTTTTTTACCCAAAGCATCAATTACCCCTTTAACACTGCTGCTTACAGCTTCTACAAGAGGTTTTTTAGTTTCGAATGATTCTTTATTTGTAATTAGAACTATTGTACTTTCTAAAATAGTATCAATAATCTTTAAATGGTTCATTTTTAGTGTAGTTCCTGTACTGGTTAAATCAGTAATCAAGTCAGCAACACCAATAAATGGTGCAATTTCAGTTGAACCACTTAATTTAACGATTTTTGGTTCTAAACCGTGATTTTTAAAGTATTTTCTTGTTAATGTAGGAAATTCAGTAGCTACTGTCATTTCTGATGTCACGTCATTGATTGAATTTATTTTTGAATCTTCTGGAGATGCTAAAACGAGTCTTGTTTTGCCGAAGTTTAAATCAGTTAATTCAATTACTTCACTTTCACTTTCTTTTATTAAATCAATACCGGATATTCCCATGTCAACGATTCCATCAGATACAAATTCCGGTATGTCTGATGCTCTTGCAAACATTACATCAATATTTTCATTATGAGTTTTTGAGACTAATTTTCGATTATTATTATACTTTAAACCTAATCCAGCTTTTTCTAAAATATTTATTGATGGATTACTTATTCTTCCTTTTGATGGAACTGCAATTTTTAATTTCATCTCAACACCAGTTATTTTTTTTATAAATTATATTTAAAATACTTTTTTTATACCATAAATTTTTTAGGTTATCCTTAAAATTCCAAAATATTTAAATATTTAATCAGTTAATACATTACAATAACTTATGATAATCAATCATGCTCATAAGTTAATAAAAGAATTTTAGTGAGGTGAAAATATGGCAGAAATCCCAAAAGCTCCTATTGCTAGAATCATTAAAGATACTGGTGCAGAAAGAGTAAGTGAAGATGCAAAAGTTGAATTAGCTAATGCATTAGAAGAAATAGCACGTAATATTGCTATCAAAGCTAACGAAGCTGCAAGATTAGCAAAACGTAAAACTATTAAAGCTGAAGATATTAAATTCGCAGTAAACGAATTAGACTTATAATTTTTATAAGTCATTACTTTTTTTATTTTTTAAGGTGTTATTATGACAGATAATACAATATTGATTAAAAACGCATCTATTTTAAACCCTTTAAATGAAATTAAAGGAAAAAAAGATTTATTAATTAAAAATGATTTAATTTTTGAAATAAAAGATGAAATTGCAGAAGATAATGTTAATAAAATCATCGATGCAACAGATAAAATTTTACTTCCAGGTTTTATTAATACCCATACACATTTATCCATGACATTATTTAGAGGCTTAGCCGATGATTTAAGTTTAGATGAATGGTTAAATGATAATATATGGCCTATGGAAGCTAATCTTAATGGTAATTATTGTTATATTGGTGCTCTTTTAGGTGCAATCGAATTAATAAAGTCCGGAACCACAACATTTTCAGATATGTACTTTTACATGGAAGATGTTGCAAAAGCAGTAGAAGAATCAGGAATAAGGGGAGTATTATCCTATGGAATGATTGATTTTGGTGATGAAGAAAAAAGAAAAGCCGAAATCGAAAATAATATGAACTTATTTAAAAATTGTCATAATACTGCTGATGGAAGGATTAAAGTATTTTTCGGACCACATTCACCCTATACAGCTTCTGAAGAACTGTTAAAAGAAGTCAGAAAACTAGCTGATGAAAATGATATGAAAATCCATATTCATGTCAGTGAAACTCAAAAAGAAATTAATGATGTCAGTTCTGAAAAAGGTCTAAGACCATTTGAATACTTGGATTCCATTGGCTTTTTAGGGCCTGATGTTGTATGTGCACACAGTGTATGGTTAAGCGATGAGGAAATTGAAATAATCAAAAAACATGATGTTAAAGTTTCACACAATCCATGCAGTAACATGAAATTAGCATCAGGAATTGCGCCTGTCTCCAAATTACTTGAAAATGATATTTGTGTAGCTATTGGAACTGATGGTGCATCATCAAATAATAATTTGGATATTATTGAAGAGTTAAAAACTGCTAGTTTACTTCAAAAAGTGTCAACTCTTGACCCTAAAGCCTTGACATCTGATGAAGCGATAGCTATGGGAACTATTAACGGTGCAAGAGCACTTGGTTTAGATGATGAAATCGGAAGCATAGAAGTTGGTAAAAAAGCAGATTTAATTTTAATTGATACTAATAATGCTAACATGGTTCCAGATAGTTCTAAATTAAGTTCCAATATTATTTATTCCGCAAATGGATCTAATGTAGATACAACAATTTGTAATGGTCAAATATTAATGGAAAATAAAAAATTAACTACATTAGATGAAAATGAAATTTATCAAAAAGCGAAAGAAGCAATAGATGAGCTTAAAAAAGCTATCTAGCTTCAAATTTTATTTTATTTTTATTTATTATAATACTTCTTTTCCAAGCATCATTAGTTTCTGGAAAATCACTTCTAAAGTGCGCCCCTCTACTTTCACGACGTAATATAGCTGATTTTACTATTAATATGCAGATTTCAACCATATTAATTACTTCAATGGCATTTAACAGTTCAGTATTATATTGACTTTTATCAGATACATCTATGTTATCTAAATCTTTCTGCATTTCCTGTAATTCTCGTAAAGCTTCGTTCAATGTTTTTTCTTCACGTACGATAGCTACTTTTTCCCACATTAATTTTTTAATTTTATTTTTAAATTCTAATGGCTTAATTGATCCAGGCTTAATTAAACCTTCTATTCTTTCTTTTTCAGCTAAAAACATTTCATCATTTGTCTTTAGAGAAGTTTCTTTAGCTTTTTTAGCTGCACTTTCACCGGCGATTTTTCCAAATACCTGAGTATCAGCAAGAGCGTTTCCACCTAAACGATTTGCTCCATGAACTCCGCCGGACACTTCTCCACAGGCGAATAAATTAGGAAGTGATGTTGAACCATCAGTGTTTATTTTAATACCACCCATAAAGTGATGTGCTGTTGGAGCCACTTCTATAGGTTCATTTTTAATATCTACACCAACATTTTTGAATTGTAAAACCATAGTATCTAATTCTTCCTCAATTATTTCATCATCTACATGTGAAATATCAAGATATACTCCCCCATGTTCGCTTCCTCTTCCTTCAATGATTTCTTGGTAAATAGACCTTGCAACTACGTCACGGGTTGCCAATTCCATTTTTTCAGGTGAATATTTTTTCATGAAACGTTCACCATCTTTATTTAATAAAATTCCACCTTCCGCTCTAACGGCTTCAGTTACTAAAACTCCTCTTTTGGATTTTGGCTTTATCATTCCTGTTGGGTGAAATTGTACTTGCTCCATATCTATAAGATTTGCACCTGCTCTGTAAGCTATTGCAAAGCCGTCTCCATTTTTTTGAAAGGTATTGGAAGTTACAGGATATAATTGGCCGGCTCCACCACTAGCAAATATGACAGCTTTGGCCTTAAAGTAAATTAGGCTGGAATCTTTCAGGTCGAATCCGGTTGCTCCGATTACTTGGAGGCCGTCTTGAATGAGAGAAGTTATCATTACTTCTTCAATGCATTCAATGTCTCTTTTAATAATTTCTTCTTTTAATGCATTTAGTAATTCGGCACCGGTACGATCTCCCTCAAAGCATGTTCTTCTATAGGTCTGACCGCCGAAAGGTCTTTGTGCAATTTCGCCATTTTCCTGTCTGTCAAATAACGCACCATAGTTCTCCAGATCTATTAGTCTTTGGGGGGATTCATTGACTAATATATTGACTAACTTTTTATCATTAAGGTATTTTCCACCTTCTAGTGTATCTTTGATATGTGCCTCAATTGAATCTTCTTTATCTACAGCTTTAAAAACGGCATTGTATCCACCTTCTGCCATTCCAGTACAGCCTGACCTAAATGACAGCCCTTTTGATACAATAGTAGCTTTAACACCAGCATTATCTACTTCAATAGCTGCTCTTGAACCAGCCCCTCCTGATCCGACAATTAAAACATCCGTCTCAATTTTCTTAACTTCCATTTTTATACCTTTCAAAATTTATATAATTATTTTTGTTTTTAATAATTAATATAAATATGTAAATTTATATAGTATGATTATTGGAGGCAATTTGATGAAAGTTAGTGGAGAAGTTTCTTCCGGTTTGGGAAATGCAGCTTTTTTCCTTTCACAGGATTTTTATGTTAATAATTTCATCAAAAACTGTGGTTTTAAGCCATATCCAGGAACTTTAAATGTTATTGTTCCAGAAGAATATTTGGACCAAATTAATGAAATTAAAAATAGCTGTAAAAATATCATCGAGCCGGATGAAGATTTTGGTGCCGTAAAATATATTAAAGCTATATTAAATGATGAAGTTGATGTTTTTATTGTATTTCCAGCAAAAACAGAACACACTGAAAATTATTTGGAAATTATAGCTGAAAAAAAACTCAGAGATGAACTAAATTTAAAAGATGGCGATATTGTAACTTTAGAATTTTAAATCAAAAGTATTTTATATAATAATTGATATACTTTTTTATACGTTCTCAGGGCGGAGTGAAATTCTCCACCGGTGGTGATTTTTATATAAGTCCACGAGCACGAAAGCGTGTTGATTTGGTGAGATTCCAAAACCGACGGTGATAGTCCGGATGAAAGAGAATAAGTAGATTATTTTTTAGCCCTGGTTCTAGTACCCAAGGAGACATTACTATGAATCAAGAAACAAATTTAGAAAAAGGTTTTGAAGCCTTAAGACAAGGTAAATTTATTTTAGTATACGATAATGATGACAGAGAAGGCGAAATTGATATGATTATTGCCTCTGAATTTGTAACCCCAAAATCAATTTCTACTATGAGAAATGATGCTGGCGGTTTAATCTGTAACTGTATCAGTTCAAAATTCTGTGATAAAATTAACTTACCGTTTATGGTTGATATTATGGAAGCAGCTACAGAAAAATATCCTAATTTAGCTGAACTTGCTCCAAATGATATTCCATATGATGAAAGGTCTTCATTTTCAATTTGGGTTAATCACAGAAAATCATTCACTGGTGTAACTGACCATGATAGGGCTATGACTATTAGTGAAATGGCTAAATTGTTTAGAGATGAAAGATTTGACGAATTCGGTAAAACATTTAGATCACCTGGTCACGTTTGCCTTTTGAGAGGAGCGGTTGACACGGTTAAAAACAGAAGAGGACATACTGAAATTGGTCTTGCAATGTGTGAGATGGCTGGTGTCACTCCTGTTTGTGTCGTTTGTGAAATGATGGATGGTGAAACCGGTCAGGCAACTTCTTTTGAAGATGCTCAAAGATATGCTGAAGAAAATGATTTGGTTCTTCTTAGAGGAAACGATATCATTAAAAAATATTTAGAAGAATACTAACTATACATGTTAGTATTATCCATTCTTTTATTTTGAATATAGTTAATTATAAATTGGGTAATTTGTTGTATCTTGTATGAGTTATAAATACTGAATACAACATATTTACCGTCATGCATTCCTATTTTTAATCCGTCACGTATTTCCTTTGTAGGTTCTACGAGAGAAATTTTATCCCATGTAATTCTTAGTGTTTTACTTTTTAGAGCTTTTTCAAAATGAATTCCGTCATCCAGGATTTTTACTTTTTTAACTACACGACGGTTTTTTGGAGAAGCTATTTGGATATCTCCATTTTCATCAAATACATAATCAGGAATCAAACATGTTGCTTTCCATCCTTGTTTTATTTTTTTTGCTACCTGATGTCTATCTTTTTTTGTTAGTTTAACTCCTTGTTCTGGACTTAAGTTAAGAGCCATTATATCACCTTATCTTTAATTTCATTAAATGGAATTATACGATTAAATTTAACTTCACTTGCCATATTAGCTATTTTTTCTACATCTATTGATTCTTCTACTAAATCTAGTGCCGCTTTTGTAAATAAGTCATATCGGATTTCTATTTCTGGTGTAAAACCTCTTGTTTTCAATTTAAGTTTTCCGACACTTAACACATCATCTACTTTTGTGTTGTTTTGAATATAAGGAACTACGTTATCGAATATATCTTGGTTATATACTTTATTTAATAGTATTGCTTTTACATTTACACCAAATTTTTCTAGCATGTTTGCATGTGCCGCCAAATCAACTGCAGCAGATTCTATTCCGCCTTTATTAACACCAGATATTAATAGCATAGGGATGTTTGATGACATTGCAATTTCTGCAGCAGAAAATGGAACTTTTTCATTTAAAAGACCAGTAAATACACTCATTACACCTTCAATTAATACAATATCATAATCTGATGAGTTCAATTTAGCTATTGTAGATTCAATATCCATCCAGCCTAAATGTCCAATTTTAATGGAACTGAATTCGTTCATATAGTCTTTAGTCAAGTATAATCCAGGTATAATATCTCGAACATCAGGACCAACTTTTAAAAGAGCCACTTTATACCCTCTTTTTCTAAGTGAACCTGCCAAACCTGTTAAAATGAAAGTTTTGCCTGAATCAGATCCGTTACTTCCAATCATTAAGAATTTAGGCTTATTGTTAATCTTTCTTTTAGGTATTTTTATACCGGTTCCTATTCCTACTTCGCTTTGAAGGTATTCTTTGACAAGTTTGTTTCTATTGTAAATATATTCAATATCACTGGCATCTATCTGATTTAGGAGATTTTCTACCAATATAGGATTTTCATCCAAAATATTATGAATCATTGTTCCGATAACATTTCCATCATCGTTGCATGCTCCAGAGAATATATTATAATCTCCAGCTTTATTTGTATCTCCATAATTCATTCTTTGGACTTTTGAGTAGAATAATGGCTTGGCATCACCCACTACCTTTCCATAGGTATGTGTATGAAAACCGTTCACGTCTTCCGTCTGGTTTTTAGTTAGGAATGAGTTATCATAAACTTTAGCTACTACTCTGTCACTTGTAATCAAAGGTGAAAATTCAACATCTATCAATCCAAGACCATCTTTTACAATAGGTACTTCAGATTTTCTTCCAATGTCTATTTGATTTGAAAGCAATTGAAAACCGGCACAAATTCCAATAATTGGTTTTCCCATTTTTGCCATTTTTAGGATTTCTTTATTCAAATCCATATTAATGTCATTGGATTCGATTAATGTCCCACCAGGTATAATTAATGCATCAAGCTCTTCACTTGCCTTATTTCCATTAACTAAACCATTTTCCTTTATTATATCTGTTGGCAATTTTCCAAATTCTTCAAATCCCGGAACAGCACCTTTAACATATGCAAGTCCAATTTTTGTCATAAGAATAACCTCACTACTATTATGATTTTAATAATTTTTAAACTTTTTTTGACATGCATTTCAAGTGTAAAATTATCTTTAATGTGGTTAATTAATTAAAAAAAATAAGTGGTTAGGGTTAAAATAACCCTGTTTATTGAGTGTTTTCAAATACACTCATAGCTTTAATGATTTTTTCATCATCTAAAGGTTTAGCTTGTATTTGAAGACCTACTGGAATATCGTTAACTGTACCTGCTGGAATACTTCCTGCCGGAATACCTGCAAGGTTTGCAATAACAGTCAATACATCGTAGGCATACATTTCCATAGGGTCCAATTCTTCACCAATTTCGTGAGGAAGTTTAGGGACAGTAGGACCTACAATCAAGTCAACATTTTCAAGCATTGAGTTGATTTCGTTACGAATAAGTGATCTTGCTTTAAGAGCTTTTTTATAGTATTTTCCACTGAATTCAGCTTGTGCAATGTGAGAACCGATTTTAATTCTTCTTAAAACTTCATCTCCACAAACTTCTTCAATTCTGTATCCGTAATCTCTTCCATCATATTTTCTTGTAGCTGAGAAGAATTCAACATAGTTAATTAAGTAATATGTAGGTAAACATAAATCAATATGGTCAAATGAAACTTCTACAAGCTCAGCACCAGCATCAACTAGTTTATTAATAGCTTTATTAACAGTTTTATTAATTTCATCATCTGTTACTTCAATGAAATCATTACAGATAGCTATTTTCATACCTTCAAGGGATTTTTCTTCTAAACATTCAGTGAAGTCTGGTTCCTCCCAGTTTAATGTGGTACATTCGGTTTCATCATAGTCAACAATTGTATTTAATGCAAGTGCAATTCCACTGACATCTTCTGCAAATGGTCCAATTTGGTCTAAACTCATTGATAAATCAAGTAAACCTTGTCTTGATACTGCACCGTAAGTTGGTTTAAATCCAATAACACCACAATGTGATGCAGGGTTTCTAATGGATCCACCAGTATCTGAACCTAATGCAATATCACACATTTGAGCTGCAACTGCTGCAGCACTACCTCCTGATGATCCACCAGGAATTCTGCCTAAAGCATTAGGGTTTTGGGTTGGTCCATAATAAGAAGTTTCAGTTGAACTACCAGCTGCAAATTCGTCCATGTTTGCAATACCAATAATTATTCCATCTTCTGCTAATATATTATCGACTACAGTTGCATTGTAACTTCCTAAGTAATTTTCCAATGTTTTTGAAGCAGCAGAAATAATCAAGTCTTCTATATTAATGTTTGCCTTAATAGCAAACACTAAACCTGCTAAGCTTCCAACTTCTTCTCCATTAGCTATTTTTGCATCAATTGCTTCAGCTTGTTTTAATGCATTTTCTTCGTTTAATTCTATAAAAGCATTAATGGAGTCATTTTTTTCTTCTATAACTTTAAGAAAGTGTTCAACATTTTCCTTAGCGGTTAATTCTCCATTTTTGATGGAATTTAATTTTTCAATAACATTCATTAAAACACCTTAGATAAATATAATAGATATAATTATATTTTTTAATGTTTATATAAGTTAGTTTTTTAATTATAACTTATAACTTATAATTATAATTTTTCTTGTAAAACTTATAACTTATAACTAACTCAAAACTTTTAAATATTAACAAGATTTTATTATTTACTATGAAAAAGGCTGTTGTATTTGATAATTCTGGGACATTGATTGAGCGTTATAGAGTTATTAAGGATGTTATGTTAGGAAATATTTTCACGGATATTAATTCACTTGATTTAATTGATCAAAATGAGTTTTTAGCATTAGTTGTCCTTCAATACAATACAAATAAATTGCTTGACTTAGATTCCAATACATTGATTTCAGATGTTATTAAAGAATATGATATAGACTTTGATGTAAGTTTTACTAACATTGAAACTACAAAAGATGAGATTAGGGAAATATTGTTTAATGAAAAATCGGCTGTTATATCAGACATTACTGACGGCTTTCCAATTTTACGAAAAAAAGTTCCTAAGATGGAGTTATGTAATGGATCAGCAGTTATAATTGATATTGATGTTGGAATTATAGCTTATACTATTACTTCAGCAGGTAAATTATTTGACGGTGTTGTTGATACGGTCGACAATTTAAAATCTAAAGGTTATGAAATATTTTTAGCTTCAGGAGATAGAAAAGGAGCCATTAATAGACTTGCAGACATGCTGGATATTAGTGAAGATAATGCATATGGTAGTGTCTCCACTCGTGGTAAATGTAAAGTAGTTAAATCTCTTCAAGATGATGGATATAAAGTAATGATGGTTGGAGATGGTTTAAACGATGTTTTAGCATTTAAACAAGCTGATGTTAGTGTATTGACTATTGAACAGCAAGAAGAAGTATCACCTAAATTAATGGATAAAACTGACTATATTATCGAAGATATTCGTGAAGTTAAAGATATAGATTTTTAAATAGTGTTTCAATTACTTTTTTGCTTTTTAATATATTATCAAAATTATTTAGCTCTATAATTCCTTTTTTAACTTTTTTCAGCAACTCTAAATCTAGAGTACCTTCACCTAATGTAATATGCTGGTCTTTTATTCCATCATTATCGTTTAAATGACAATAGGTTATGTCTTTCAGGTTCAGCAATTCTTCTGTATTTCCTGTTGTATTTCCATGTCCTACATCTATGGTCAAATTACATCCACATTCGCTTTTAATCATTTCAAGCTCTTCTATTTTGTTTCCAAGAAATGCCTGACGAACCGGCAGATTTTCAACAGAAATTATCACGTTATCTGCATAATCAACTAACTCTGAAATGCTTTCACATGCAAGTTCCAGTGCCGCTTTTCTAAGTGGCGGATCGTTTCTGCCGATTTTACCTGCATGAAGAGTAATTGCATGAGCATTAATTCTTTCTGCATAATCAATACATTCTTTCATTTGTTTAACACTTTCGGCCCTAATGCCTTCATTTAAACTGGCTATGTTGATATCCACAGTAGGAGCATGGATACACACTTCTAAACCGCAGTCTTTAAAGGCCATTGTATTTTCCTTTTTAAAGAATGGTGATTCTCCAAGTATTTCTATCATATCAAAGTTATATTTATGTGCTTTTTTGATAATTTCTAAGTTATCATCCATAAACATGGACAGTGTTGTAAAACCTACTTTCATATTTATATATTAGATTATCATATATAATAAATGTTGATATATGTCAAAATTTTACATAAGTGATAAGTTATGAAAGAATTAAATGAAAGCCATATAAAAATTTTAAAGCATTTTTCCAATGGTATAACTCATAATTTAATCTTATGGATTATTTCCAAAGGTTCCATTCATGGATATGGAATTATGAAAAAATTAGATGATTTTTTTGACTTTGGAAATGATGATTGTGAGTTAAAATCTTCTTCTAGTAAGGTTTATCCAATTTTGAGAAAAATGGAAAGTAATGGTCTTATCCTTGGTGAATGGCAAACTGTCAATAACAAAAGAGTAAAATTTTACTCTATTACTGAAGATGGAGAAATTGTTTTGAATCATATTAAAAGTAATATGATTAACGTTTTGGAAAATCCATCATGGTTATCTTTCATTGAAGATATGACTGGAAGAAAAGTTAAGTAGGTGAATTTAGATGAATGCAATCGAAACAAAAAGCCTTACCAAAGTTTATAAAGATTTCACTGCTGTAAATTCCCTAAATTTAGAGATTCCTGATAATACTATATTTGGAATGTTAGGTCCAAATGGTGCCGGTAAAACTACGACTATCAAAATGTTAACTTGTTTAATCCAACCTACTTCTGGTGAAGCTACTGTTGGAGGTTATGATATTAAGAAAAATCCAGATGAAGTTAGAAGACTTTTAGGCATGGTACCTCAACAGGTAAGTTTATACAAGGATTTAACAGTTATGGAAAATTCTCAACTATGCGCAGACTACTATGGAATTAATCCTAATGAAAGGGATTCTCGTATTGAAGATTTAATGGAACTTGTAGATATTAAATATGCAAAAGACAAATTAATTTCCCAGCTATCTGGAGGCCAAAAACAAAAAGCTTCTCTTGTTGCTAGCTTAGTTCACAGACCAAAAATATTATTTTTAGATGAGCCAACTATTGGTCTTGACCCTACAACAAAAAGAACACTATGGGATTTAATCCGTGAATTGAATGATAATGGACATACTATTATCTTATGTTCTCATGATATGCATGAAGTTGATATGTTATGTGATAATGTTGGAATTATCAATACAGGTAATTTAGTGGCTTATGACACGCCACAGGGCCTTAAAGATACACTTTTAGAGTCAAACAAAAAAGAAATTTCAGATACTCTATCTCAGATTTCAGCTGAGAGTGAAGTGAATACTTCAACAAAAGAGGACATCGAAAATTTATCTTTAAGAAAAATGTCTTTTTTACTTAAAAGCAATGATGAAAATATTATCAATTCATTAAAAGGGAATTCTCATGTTGAAAGTATCGAAATAGCCCATAATGGTCGTATTAATTTAAGAATAGATTATTTTGATGATGATGCGGTTAACAGTGTTTTGGATAGTGTAATTAATTCAAATGGTGTAATCAAATCTATTACAACTGAAGAACCGTCCCTTGAGGATGTTTTTATTAAAGCCACATCAGAGGTGAATGAAGATGATAGAGTTTAAGAAATTTGGATGGATGATAAAAAAAGAGTTAATTTCACTTAAAAGACATCCTGTTCGTCTGGTTTCTATTATTGCATTTCCAATAATCATGATTTTGCTTTTTGGTTATGGTATGGGTGGAGACATGACGGATTTACCTATCGTTGTTGTAAGTCAGTCTCATGGTGATTTAACAGATATAACATTGGATACCATTAAATCAACAGAAACGTATCATGTTGTTAAAATAATTGATGACTCGGGAGAAGCAGAAAGAATGGTGGATAATGGTGAAGTTAAAGCAGCTATTATCATGCCTGAAGATTATGATGATACAAACTCGTCGAATCAAAAAGCGGTCACGCTTTATTTGGATTCTTCTGATCAGATGGCTTCACAAATTTTGGATTCATCAACTCAGGCAATATTTTATAGATTATCTAATATGGTAGCATCAGGTTCCGTTACTGCAGTTAGTGAAAATTCAACTGCCACTCCAACTTTGAACCATCAGTTAAATAATTTTAAAGATGATATTGGTCTTCATATTAATAGAATCTATGGGAATATTAAATACATTGACTTTTTAGTACCTGCAATCTTGGGTATGACAATAATGATGAGTTGTATGATGGGTATGGGTGCAACTATTGCTGGTGAAAGAGAAACAGGTGAACTGGCACGTTTATTCATGACTCCAACTTCTGTCGCTACTGTTATAGGTGGGAAAATTGCTGCAAAATTACTTATTGAGCTGGTAAGGGCGTTAATATTAATTTTCATGGCAATATTACTATTCAATGTAAGTATTAAAGGTGGTGTATTGCAGACCTTCATTGTTTTAGTATTTGGAGCTCTGTGTTTTGTTGGTTTTGGTATAATGTTGTCTGCAAGAACTCAGACTCAAGAAGACTATGCTCAAGTTGTTATGCCTTTTTCAATGCCTATGATGTTTGTTTCAGGAGTATTTTATCCGATTGAAACAATGCCTTGGATTTTACAAAAATTAGCTTATATTTTCCCATTGACTTATTTAAATGATGCAATGCGAGGAATTATGCTTAAAGGTCAATCATTAGGTGATGTTTGGTTTGATTTAGTTATTCTTTTAGGTTACACACTTGTATTCTTTATAATTGGTGTAAAAAGATTTAATAGAGATGTTTAGGAGGGTTTAAAATGTATAAAAAATTTAGTATAGCTATAATTATTGTATTAATAGGTTTAACTCCAATTGCTGGTGCAGATTGGATTTCTTTTGGGCATGATTATACACATGCAGGATTTGTTAATGATGAGTCTGACTTTGTCACGAACTTATGGAATTTTAATTTTGGCTCACCAATTTTTTCATCTCCCGCAATCTCTGGTGACTACATATATTTATCTTCAAGTAATGGTCAATTAAAATCAATAGATATGGAAGATGGTAGTGAAAACTGGAGCATCGATTTAAAATCTAATACTAATGCTTCACCAATTGTGCATAATAAAACATTGTATATAGGTAGTGAAGATTCTTTTAGTGCAATTAATATAGAAAATCATAGTGTAATATGGGATTATTCAACTTCATCTCCAATAAGCTCAACTCCATATTTATATGAGGATGTAGTTTATGTGGGATGTGATGATGGACATTTGTATGGATTTGATAATAAAACAGGTGATGTAAAATTCGATGTTGATTTAGATGGTAAATTACAATCCTCTCCGATTGTTATTAATGACACTGCCTATATCGGATCCACTAATGGAAAGTTGTATGCTGTGGGCATTGATTCCAAAAACATCACATGGGAATATACTACAGGTGATTCAATATATTCTTCACCTGCATATTGCGATGAAAAAATATTTTTCGGAAGTGATGATGGTAATTTATATGCAGTCAATGAATCTGACGGAAAATTAGAATGGAAAGTTGATTTGAACAATAGAGTCAGGTCATCTCCGACAGTAGATGAGCATGATAATAATGTTTTCATAGGTTCTGATGAAGGAAACATTACATGTTTGGATGTTCGTGATGGAGTAAAAAAATGGAGTCATTCTGTTGGTGGAGCTATTCAATCAACACCTGCACTTAAAGAAAACTTAATTTCTTTTGGATCCAATAATGGAAATGCCTATATTTTAAATAAATACACGGGATTGGAAGAGTTTAGCTATAATCCTGGAACAATATTATTTAACTCTCCAATTACTTCTTCACCAGCAATTAATGGAAATAGCTTGTTCGTTGCAGGAAATGATGGATATATATACTCCCTTAATATTGAAAAACATGAAGTTCCAACTTCCGTATTTTTATATTATGCATTAGCTATTTTACTTATTGTTTTAGTGATAGCCATTGTAGTAATTCGAAAAATTAAAAAATAAATTAGTCTTTTTAGACTAATTTTTTTTAATTATTATTAACCATCAACCAAAATTCAATTTTGACGACATCCAATAGAAAATAAATTAATTTTATTAATTATAATATGATTTAACGAAGATTTCATTAATGAAACATATAAATTATTGCATTTTCTGCTTAAGAATTAGTTAGTTATAATCTTGTTGATATGGATTCAAGAAAATGGCAAAACAGCAAAATTAAATATAAAAAAAATAAGATGAGGAAAAAGTAATCCTCATGCACTTATATGAATTTTATTAGAAGTTATTGCAGTTTCATACTCTGATGTGATGATATATTCGCCAGGCATTAAATTAATGGTTAAACTAGCATAACCTTGATTATCTGTAATTCTATTATAGAATACTCCATTGACATTAAATCTGATGGTTTTATCGGATAATGCTTTACCTTGACCGTCAACTAATTTAGCTTGGAAACGATGACCATCCTTATATTTCATAGTTAAATCTTCACCAGTTAATATAGGCAATACTTTAATATGGTTTGAATATTGTAAACCCTTATACTCTGCAGTTATGGTGTAATCTCCAGGGTTTAGGTTGATGTTCATTTTAGCATAACCGTTTGCATCAGTAGTTTTGGTATAGAATACACCGTTGATATTGAATTTAACTGTTTCACCTGCCTTAGCTGGAGTACCATCATCATTTAAGACTTTAATATAATATTGTGAGTCGTTTTTATAATATTTTACAAGATCATTACCTTCCAAGATTGATAGAACAGTAATTTGGTTTCCACGACTTTCACCGTTAGGATGTGTTGCAGTGATGATATACTTACCAGGATTAAGGTTAATGTTCATTCTAGCATAACCGTTTGCATCAGTGGTTCTGGTATAGAATACACCATTAATATTAAAAGTGACATTTGTATTTTTCAATGGATTTCCTTTGGAATCCAAGAACTTAGCATAATATTGTGTTCCATTTCTGAAATATTTTACAATGTCTTTACTTTCTATAGTTGATTTGATTGTAACAGTATTTTCAGTAAATGCAAATTCGTTTTTATTATCACCAGGATAAACTGCAGTGATAGTTAGTTTACCTGGGTCAATATTAAGAGTGATTGATGCTTTACCTTCACTATCAGTTGGTCTGGTGTAAACTACACTATTGATTATGAATTTAACATCTTTTGAAGTTATTGGATTGTTGTTTGCATCAGTCACGGTGACTGCATATTTTGAACCGTCCTTATAATACATTTCAAAGTCTTTTCCAACGATGTTGGTTGTTGACTCATTGTCAAACATACAGATTGCACAGTTGGTAACGCTGGAAGCATAATAATTGGTTTCACCATCATAGCTTGAAACAATATTATAATACCCATTTTTCAAATTGGATAAGATCAAACTAGCTTTTCCCTGACTATCAGTGATTCTTGGATTTTTATAACCATTGACATCAATAGTAACTGTTTTTCCTGACAATGCTTTTCCATTAGCATCGGTTAATGTAACTTCATAATTTACAGCCAAAACAGGTTCTTTTAAAACAATATTGTTTCCATTTAATGAAGTTTTTAATTTTCCTTCAACCACGTTAACCATTTTATTGGCATTGAAATTAGGTCCTGATAGATAAACGGTCATAGGGCCAAGTGTTTTTCCAACATATTTTGATGAACCAATATTTTTATGAATGGTAAGTGTTTCAAAATTTGGAGTTGCACTAATATCAAAATCTCCCATTTCTCCACCTACATCACCATTTGAATTTGATGCAAATCTTACAAGATTTACTTCTTGATTTTGTTTGATTTCATCAGGAATTATTGATTGCAAAATAACCCATGACCTTATATTATTAACATTATAATTATGTAGTTTATCTTGACTAGGTTTTGATTGAGCTCCCCAATAATTCATTTCAAATGAACCAACATTTGAATTAAATATTTCAACATCATCTCCGGAGTTTCTTGCATCATTATCTATAAATATATTATGAGATGCAGAAAATGGGTTTTCATTAACAAATACAGCTCCACCGGCATGACCAGCGTAATTGCGTAAAAATACATGACCTCTTAAATCTAAAACTGAACTTTTAACAGCAAATATGGCTCCACCACTACCGCCATCACCAGTTGCACTATTATCATAAAAATAAGAATGACCGGATAGAGAAATTGATTGAGAATCCCCTATATGCATTGCTCCACCAGAAGTAGATGCAGTATTTTTATAAAAAACATTTTTACCTGAAAATGAAATAGGAGTCAAATAAGAATGAAATGCTCCTCCAGAAATTGCTCTGTTAGAATCAAAATTGTTATTTGCTGAAGATGTGAAACTGGTAGCTTTTTCATTAGCTATAGCTCCACCGGAAATATCTGCAACATTATTTTTAAACACATTATCGCCAGATAATACAAATTGAGATGATAAACTATTGTCAATAGCTCCACCCCTACCGGCATGATTTGATGTAAATGTAGCTTTTCCAGCTAAATTAAAAGTTGCATCTTCATTAGCTATTGCTCCGCCTTTACCTACAGGGTCACTATTTGAACCAGTAGCCCGATTGTTAGTAAAAGTAGTGATTGCATCTATTTCAAATATAGCGAGGTGGTTGAAAATAGCTCCCCCATCTAAAGCGGCTTGATTATTGGTGAATATTGCTTCACCTTTAATAATGGCATGGGAATTTGAAAATACATTAAGTATAGCACCAGCTTTACCACTATTATCCTTATTATTAGCTAAATTTCCATTAAAAGTATTTTTTCCATTAATTATTAGTGTAGAACCAGCATTATTGGATATGGCTCCACCATCATTAGTAGCTCTATTATTTGAAAACGTATTAGTACCATATAAATTTGTAGAAGCACCCATTGATGCACCAATAGCACCCCCCGTTTTACCATAATTATTTTCAAATACACAATTGTTAATAGTTAAAGATCCAAGGTTTATAATAGCACCACCTTCATGGCTGGCCTGATATGTTGATTTAAAACAATTTGCATTGATTATTTTAAGATTTGATAAAGTTAATGATCCTCCTGGATTAATTACAAATGCTCTTCTTAAATCATTAGCATTTATAGTATGACCATTACCATTAATTTCAACATTTCTACCACCATTTATATACACATCCTCATCACCGGACAAACACGTTACATCCCCAGTTAAAGTTATTTGATCAGATGAAGATATTGCTCTTCTTAAATCTGAAAAACTACCTTGAACATCTGCTGAAATTATCTCATTATCTGCAGGTATACCAAGATTATTTGCATCTGATGTAATTAATCCACCATCTTCATCAATGGGTAATTGAGTATTATTTTCCATTGCAGAAACACTTGAAATAGATATCGTGAATAATATCAAACAAATGCAAATAAATAATTTATATTTCATAAAACCCCTCCCTTGTAAAAATTTTACTGTGCTACCCAACTACCTGCCCCAC
>NZ_JAZTXC010000193.1:0-2208 GCF_045636185.1 Methanobrevibacter sp.
TATCCGTGAGTTTCTTTAATAGCTAAACCTTTGTCTTCACCGTCTTTAGTTAACCAGAATTTACCTTTACCGATGTCCATTTTACTAGCTTCGGTTAAGGAGTCAAATCCTAATTTGGAAGTTGCGAAAGTATCAAGAGAAGCCATTGGGAAGTTTTCCATACAGTAGATACCGATGATTAAGTTTACTTTTTCAGTGACGAATCTAGTGAATGGATAAGCTTTAGCTTTTCTTAAACCTTGTACTTGACATGGAGTTGCAACTACACCGACTTTTTCAAGACCGTTTTGACGTACAGCGTCTTTTAATGCGGATAAAGTTGGGGACATTGAATATTTAGTTCCTGCAGCTGCGATAACTTCGTCAGATGAAGTTACAACAGTAGGAATAGGTCTCCAATCATCATCAGGAGTTCCAGCAACGACAGCACCTTCAATGATACCTTCATCGATTGCGTAACATAATAATGCTGAAACAATTCCTCCATCTTGTGATACATCTAAAATTTTACTATCAGTAGATCTTGCAGATACTGCTTCTTTATAAGTACCTAATGGCATATCCAATCCTCCTAAAGTCCTGTTTCCTTTTTAATTCTTCCTTCAGGTAACCATGATCTTGGACACATTACATAACAGGTACCACATTTAATACATCTGTCTCTGTCACAGCTAGGTCTACCTTCAGAATAGCCCATTGCCCTTGTTGGACAAGCTAGACCACAAGTTCCACATCCAGAACATAATCCTTGACGTACTACGTTGGTTAATACGTCACAACCACATCCAGCGTTACATGCAGCTAAATCCATTGCTGGTTTTAAGTAATCTAAGTCACCTTCACATACAGCAACAACGGTTTTAGCAATCATTTCAGGAGCTACAGGACATCCTGGAAGTGCTGCATCTACTTTTACTAATGAACTGATTGGTAAGTATGATTCGTGTTTAGGTTGTGCTTGTTGACCACCACGTGCATAGGTTGTGAAACAACCGGTAACAGCACAAGAACCGAATGCAACAATTAAACCGGATTTTTCTCTTGCGGTTAAAAGTTCGTGAACACTGTGTTCATCTTGTAAACAAACGGATCCTTCAATTAAACATACATCCATTTCAGGCATTTCTTCTGCGAAAGTACCGTGAATCCATTTGTCGACTAAGGTTTGTCCGTATACAATATCAACCATATCAGTTAAAACAGTAGATAAAATGTCATAGTTTTCGGTTAAAGACATTGCATCTCCAGTACAACCACTTAAGTGTATGTAACCGATACGTGGTTTAGCTGGAGCATCAGTTTTTGCAGGTGCTTCTGCTTTAACTTCTTCTTTTGCAGGAGCAGCTTCAACTTTTTTCTCTACTTTTGGTTTTTCTGGTTCAGATGAACCGCCAAAAGCTTTTTTCAATTTATCAAACATTATTTTACCCCGATTTCATTTAAAATAATATCTATAGCTTTAGGAATTGCCTTTTCTACAGGTTCTGTTAAACCCATATTAACATCCGGAGTTGGAATTTCCTTTGGTTTGCAGCCAACGACAACAACCTCACATTTTTCGGAAATTTTCTGAAGAGGTTCCTCAACAGTCATTCCATGAGGATTGTCATATTTGCCTATTTGCATTACATTAGGATCAAATACTTCGACAGTTCCAGGTTCTGCATTAAATTCAACTACATCCACAACTATTAATTTTTTCCAGTCATACTCTTCATAGAGCGGGAAAAAATTTGTTGGAGCTGCAGTTCCTCCGTCAACAAACTGGACACCGTCAGGCAATGATATACCTTCAAATTTCTCTTGTATTGTGTTTAAAATGTCTTTATCAAATTCATCTTCTACATAAGATGTAACAACAGGATCATAATAATCGTTGGTATCATTAAAATACTTCTGCAATAGATTTATGAGAATAGGACCGAATCCATCATCCCTAAATAATATATTTCCACATCCAACAACAATAATGTCCGAACGATAAGGCATTAAATTTTCCTCCAAACTTAGATTCTCACCATTTCGTTTTTAAGAATGGATTTATCTTCATCGTCAACTACCATTACGTGAGTAGCACATGATAAACATGGGTCGTATGCTCTGATAACATGTGGACCGAACTCATGATGGAATCCTTCAGTTGCAGGACCCATAGTTGGAATGTTCCAAGTAGTTGGTACAATAGCAGAGTAGAATGCGGTTTTACCG